>JAKAMV010000370.1 GCA_021812735.1 Chloroflexota bacterium
TGCCGGGCGTCGCGAGCTCGACGATCCGGTGCATCCTGCGGAGGTCGTCCTCGAGCTTCCCGCTTAGGTTGCCCAGGTCCTCCTCGCGCTCGAAGTGGACGAGGATCCGGTCCAGGAGCGGGAGCCTGGCGGACGTGCCGGGGACCGGGCAGCCGATGCTGGCGAGGTGGAACAGCTGCCCGATCGCGCGCGCGAAAGTCGTCTTGCCACCCTGGTTCGGGCCGGTGACGACGAGGACACGCTCGGGCCCGGCGAGGTCGAAATCGTTGGTCACCACCGCTCGACCCTCGCTCGCGAGCGACGCGGCCAGGGCGAGATCGAACAACCCGTGCGCGTGGATCTCCGTGGTGCCGTCGACAACCTCGGGGTAGCAGAAAGGCAGGCCGATCCCAGCGTATTGCTCCATGAACTCGAAGTACGCGAGGTAGAACTGAACCTCGTCGTCGAACAGGAGCACCGTCTCGTCGAGGAAGTCGCCGTGCCTTTCCGCGTACCGCGCGAGCGACGCGAACACCTCGGGGTTGAGTCGCGCCACATAGTCCAGGATCGCCGCGTCGACGTGGTTCATGTCGGACGAGGCAGTGGCCAGGAAACGCGGAGCGCGAGCCACGGCCGGGCCGAACCTGATGAACGCCTGTCGAACCTCGTCGGCGTAGTCCGACTCCTCCTCGCCGCGGCTGATCCTGACGCGCCGGCCCGAGATGTGGACCTCGTAGGCGATCGCGCGGAGGTCCGCCTCGACGCGTCGCGTGTCACGGCGGAGGTCGGAGAACTCGCCGGATGCCGTGTACGCCGCGAGGTAGCCTTGGAGCGCCTGGAAGGCGCGAGAGCGTGGCTTCGCGCGTGTCAGCCCATCTGCAAGGGCCGCCACCGCACGACAGTAGGTCGCCGCTCCCGCCAGAAGCCAGCGCGCGCCGTCGCGCGCGTAGTCGGCCCTCGAGGCGAGGCCCAAGTGTCCCCGGACGGAGCGCATGCCCTCGGAGAATGCCCTGACTTGGTCCAGCAGGGCGCGGTCCTCCAGATCCCGGAAGACCTCCTGGCGATAGGCGACCGCCCCGGTGCTCGTCAGCAGGGCAAGGAAGTGCCTCCCGACGTCATGGCCGCCCTGGGCGGCCGTCACGGAGGCGACGACCCGATCCAGCAGCAGGTCGACGAAGTAGTCAGGGACGGGGCCTTCGACCACGGATCTGGCGCGGGACGACTCGAAGAGGATGCTCGGGGGCGGCACCGGGTCGGGGCGAGCGAGGTGTTCGGGACGGGCGTTCTGGTCGCTGTCCGAAGGAGTTCCCCGCGGGTTCGCTACATCGGCCACGACGTGGACCTCCAACCGCAAGAGTGCGGAAGAGGCCATCAGCGGACCGTCCGCAGATCGCCGAGTGCCCGATGGACACCACGACTGGCGAGCCTCATCGCCGTGGGGACCATGGTACCGCCCGGGGCGTTCACCTGACCCTCGAGGCCCACCGTTTCGGAAGGCGCCGCGTGGGCCTGACGCGCCCGTTCGCGCGGCCACTGCTCGCGTTGGCCCGCGGCCAGGTGGTGCCTGGCGAGGTGGACGCCCGCAGCCGGCCCGCCCATGGGCAGGCTGTCAGCCCAGGACGATGAGCTTGAGCCCCGCGATGAGCAGGACCAGCGCGAGCGCCCGCCGCAGCGCCGGCGTTCCGAGGCGCCGGGACCCGAGTTCCGCGCCGATCAGCGATCCCGCCGCGACCACGACGAGCGCGAGCGGGAGCTCGGGCGGCAGCGCGCGCACCGAGGCAACATTGCCGAGGAGGCCTGAAACCGAGTTGGCGAGGATGAAGGCGGCCGAGATTCCCGACGCGACTCGAGCGCCGGCCCAGCCGGTGAACAGGATGAGCGGCGTCAGGAAGATGCCGCCGCCCGTCCCGGTCAGGCCGGACAGGAGCCCGATAGCCGCGCCGGCACCGACGGCCTGGGCGGACGGGACCCTTGTCGGGACCTCCTCATCTGCGTTCTTGCGAGCCGTGCGCCAGAGCTGCGCGGCGGCGACGAGCAGGACGACGCCAACGAACGGCTTGTAGACGACCGACGGCAGGACGATCGCGCCGCCGATGAAGGCCGCGGGGACGGACCCGACCACGAACGGCACGAGCGGCCGCCACCGCACGTGGCCGGCGAGGTGGAACCGCGCCGTGACGATGACCGCGGCCAGGATGTTGAGGGCGAGCGCCGTGGGTTTCATCGTCGCCGGCGCAACCCCGGCCAGGGCCATGGCGGCGAGGTAGCCCGAGGCGCCGGCGTGCCCCACCGATGAGTAGAGGACCGCAGCGAGGAAGAAGGCGAGCAGCAGGAGCGCGAGGTCGGGCATCGGTCAGGCGATGGTAGGGCACGCGCAGCGCAGCGGGAGGGCTTCGGGCCCGAGCTGCGCCAGCCCGGGCCCGCTACGAGTCGACTACGCGAGCCGCAGGCCGGCCCGCCCGGCGAACCGCGCGGCGGCGCCCAGCTCCTCCTCGATCCGCATCATCTGGTTGTACTTGGCGACCCGCTCGGTCCGCGACGGGGCGCCCGTCTTGATCTGGGCGATGCCCGCGCCCACCACGAAGTCTGCGATCGTGGTGTCCTCGGTCTCGCCGCTCCGGTGGCTGACAACCGCGCCCCAGCCCGCGGCGCGGGCCCGCTGGACCACGTCGAGCGTCTCGGACAACGTGCCGATCTGGTTGAGCTTGATCAGGATCGCGTTGGCCGTCTTCTCCTCGAGGCCCCGCGCGAGGTATGTGGGGTTGGTGACGAAGATGTCGTCGCCCACGATCTGGACTTTGTCACCGAGCCGCTCGGTCAGCCTCCCGAAGCCAACCCAGTCGTCCTCCGCGAGGCCGTCCTCGAGCATGACGATCGGGTACCGGTCGATCCAGTCGGCCCAGAAGTCGATCAGCTCGGACGTCTTGAGCGTCCGGCCCTCCTTCGCGAGCCTGTAGGTGAGCTCGCCGTCGGCGTCGGCGCCGGCGGACGCGTCGCGGATCTCGGACGCCGCCGGGTCGAGCGCGATCGCCACGTCCTCGCCCGGGCGGTACCCCGCCCGCTCGATCGCCCGCAGGATCGTCTCGATCGCGGCCTCGTTCGAGCCGAGCGACGGCGCGAAGCCGCCCTCGTCGCCCTGGCCCACGGCGAAGCCCTTCGCGTGGAGCTCGGCGCGGAGCGCGTGGAAGACCTCGGCGCCGGCGCGCACGGCCTCGCGGAAGGTCGGCATGCCGACCGGGGCGATCATGAACTCCTGGAAGTCCGTCGAGTCCACCGCGTGCTTCCCGCCGTTGAGGATGTTGAACATCGGCAGCGGCAGGGTGCGGCTCGAGATGCCGCCGAGGTACCGGTAGAGGGGCATCCCGTACTCGTCGGCGCACGCCTTGGCGCACGCGAGCGACACGCCGAGGATGGCGTTGGCGCCGAGGCGCGCCTTGTTGGGCGTCCCGTCGAGCGCGATCAGCGCCTCGTCGAGCGCGCGCTGGTCCTCGGGGTCCTCGCCCTCGAGCCGCTCGCGGACCTCGCCGTTCACGAAGGCGACGGCGTTCAGGACCCCCTTGCCGCCGAAGCGGGCCTTGTCGCCGTCGCGGAGCTCGACCGCCTCGTTGCTGCCGGTCGACGCGCCCGACGGCACGGCCGCCCGGCCCCGCGCGCCGGAGTCGAGGGTCACGTCGACCTCGACGGTGGGGTTGCCGCGGGAGTCGAGAATCTCTCGGGCGTGGATACGGTCGATCACGGACATGGCGTCACCTGCGCTGCGGAGACCGGGCCCGGGCAGGCCCTGAGGTGTCACCGTGACGGTACGCCTGGACCGTCAGGATGGACACGGCCGGTCGAAACCCGGACGAGAGCCGATCGGGATCGGGGCCCGGTCCGGCTGTCTGGATCAACAGGCCCTTAGGACCACCCGCACGCAGTGGTCATGATGAACCTCGGCGGCGGCACGTCGGTTGACCCGTGTCCGGCCCCGCAGGCCGGCCGTCTGACCGACCTGCTCCCTGGTTCGTCGCGATGTCGTTGGGGCGCTAGCGCGTGCCAGTCGAGGCGGTCGTGGATGGAGGCGGCGGAGCGGTGCATGCTCCCCGTCGCTCGAGGCCGAGCGCCTGGTCCCGAGCGGTCGCGTCGACGGTGGCCTTGAGCCCCCTGATGCCCCCCGCATCCCCATCAGGAGGTCGCGCTGCGTCGGGCCCGTCGCGTCGGGCGCGTCGGCGCTCACGGGCTTGAGCCGCGCGGAGCGAGTCGAGGCTGACGGGGTGTCCCGATGTCGGACGGGAGAGGCGGAGTCGGAGTCCACGCCGAAGCCGACGAGCGCGCCGCTCCCGGCGGCGAGGCACGCGGCGATGGCGACGGCGCCCACGACGACGTTCCAGCCCACCGTCAGCTGCTCGAGGCGGATGGCCCGCCGCAGCACAGCGGAGCAGGAGGCGGCGGCGACGGTCACGTGCGACCTCGTGCCGGCTCTGGGACGCCCGCGCCCGTAGACTCCGCTGGTGGATCCTCTCACGGTCTTCGGTGCCCTCGCCGTCAGCGCGATGCTGCTCTTCTACGCGCTGGAGCAGCGGTCGCCAGCATACGTGCTGGCCTTCGCCGCGGCGTGCCTGGCGTCGTCCGCGTACGGCTTCCTGCAGGGGGCGTGGCCGTTCGGCGTCGTCGAGCTGGTCTGGTCGTTCGTGGCCCTCCGGAGGTGGCGGTCCCGGACCCGCTTGCCCGCGCCCTGACGCCTTCGCTACCCCACCGGGGCGAGCGTCGTCACGACGAGCAGGATCGACATCGCAGCGAGCGCGAGCGTGATCGCCCACCCGACCGCCAGCAGGAGCCGCCCGCTGGCGAGCGGCCCGAGCAGGGCCCGGTCGCCCGAGAGGACCATCACGAACACCAGGATGAACGGCAGCAGGAGCCCGTTGAGGACCTGCGAGAGGAACATGACCTGGAGGAGCGGCAGCCCCGGGATGAGGACGAACACGGCGGCGAACCCGACGAAGAACGCGAGCAGGCCGTAGAAGGCGGGCGCGTCCCGCCAACCCCAGTCGACGCCGAGCTCCCAGCCGAACGCCTCGCACGTCGAGTACGCGGAGGTGAGCGGCACGACGCCCAGGCCGAGCAGCGACGCCGCGAGCAGCCCGACGGCGAACAGCACCTCGGCCGCGGGGCCGGCGAAGGGCGCGAGCGCCTTGGCGGCCTGCGCCGCGTCGGTGATCGTCGTCTCGCCGTTTGCCCAGAGGGTCGCCGCGCAGGCGACGATGATGAAGCCCGCGATCAGGTTCGTGAGGAACGAGCCGAGCCCGACGTCGAGCCGCTCTCCCGCGAGGTCGTGCTCGTCGAGGCGCTTGTCGACGACGTACGCCTGGATGAAGCCCTGGCCCCAGGGGGTGATCGTGGTCCCGACCGTGCCCACGACCGCCAGCCAGTACGCGGTTGTGAGCGTGCCCGAGGGGATGAAGAGGGAGTGGACCGCCTGACCCCAGTCCGGCTTGGCGAGCACGGCGCTGATGGCGTAGGCGGCCGACACGGCGACACCGACCGCGACGAACAGGTACTGGACGCGGCCGAAGCTGCCCCAGCCGATGAGCACCACGACCGCGACAGCCGACACCGCGGCGCTGACGGGGACGGGCACGCCGAAGAGGTCGAGCGCGGCGCCGATCCCGGCGAACTCGGCGACCGTGGTGCCGAGGTTCGCCACCAGCATCGCGAGGACCACGAAGGCCACCCAGCGGACGCCGAACCGCTCGCGGATGAGCGCGGTCATCCCCTTGCCGGTGGCCAGGCCGAGACGGGCCCCGAGCTCCTGGGTGAAGAACAGCGCGACGCCCGAGGCGAGGATCACCCACAGCAGCTGATAGCCGAACTGGATCCCGACGAGCGAGTAGGTGGTGATGCCGCCCGCGTCATTGTCGGCGAAGCCGCTGACGAGCCCGGGGCCGAGCACGGCGAGCAGGGCGACCAGGCGGACGCGGCGGGAGCGCGCGGCGCGCGCGGCGGGGAACGTGGGGCTGGACACATCAGGGCCTCCGGCCGGCGTGCGCCGGCGAGTAGGGGCGGGGGCGGCCGACGCCCCTGACCCGCGGAGGTCAGGCGGCGGTCGCCTGGACGGGCGGCCGGCGCGACATCGGGGAAGCGCCGGCGCGGGGACTGCGACCTGGCATGCGACAGCTCCTCGCCGGCGGGATCCGGCGATTGACTCGGCTGGGGTTCCGGGGTGGATTGTAGGCGCAGCGCGCCCGCGGCGCCCAGCGGGGCCCGGCGGGCGCTCAGGGCGCCAGTGGCCTCGAACAGGCGCGGTCGATCGGCCCCGGCGTGGGCCGCGCGTGGCCCCGAACCGGCCCCCTGGCACTCGACCGACGCTCCACGCGGTCGTACCGTGCCTGCAAGCGCGGGCGTGCTGGTCGTCGGCTCGGCCCGTGAGGCTCGTGGTGCGTGACGCATGGACCCGCTCGGGGTGCTCGGGATCGCCGCCGTCTTCGCGGCGGTGGCGCTCGAGGTCGTGCTCGTCTCCTGGTGGGGCGGCCACCCGCAGGCGCCGCGGGGGGACCACCGCGCACGAGGAGCGTCGCACCCGAGACCGGGCAGGCAGCCCAGGCAGCCGGGCCCCGGGCCGGGGCGCTGACCGCCCCGGGCAGCCGCTCGGCCAGGCCGCTGGGGTTCGCGCGCGGCGCGGGGACGCGGCCCCCGAGAGGAATGACGGGGATCGGGACCAAGGTCGCCCGACCCGGTTACGGTGGGCACCTTCGCGCCGAGGCGCCGGCGCACGATCCTTCGCCGGTCGCTCACAGGCGACGGCAGTGGCGCCGATCGGGCGGGCACTCCCCCGGCTCGCACTTCGGATCGCGCTCCGCGGCGGCGAACGCGCCCGGTCCATCGGATTCGCCCTCCAGGACCGGGCCGCGGTTCCCGCCACGGGCAGCGGCGCGATCACGCGATCCCGAGCTTCGGCGCCTCGCCCCGAATCCGGTCGTCCGATGCCCCTGGCCTGCCGCTCGTCCCCGAGAACGCCGGTGCGAGAGCGGCCCGCGGCGGCCAAAGCCCGCTATTGAGTCGAGGCGCCAGGGGCTCGACTCGAGCGGCGGCTCCAGACGAGGAGGTCGAAGGAGGGCACGCGAGGGCGCCGGGATCGGGTGGCGCCGAGGTCTCTGGTGCCAATGTCCGGAGTGACATGGCGCGACCCGAGCCGTGGCCCGGCTAACGTGAGTCGGGTCAGCCGCGATGCCCCGCCCCCCGCACGAGCCTGATCGCCTCGACGCTGAGGTGATTACAGGAGGCGCTAAGCCTCTCGCCCCGACCAAACTCACTGATCACGACAGACCCTCTCGTATCGAGGGGGCTCTTCATGTGTGCCGATGTCCTGCGCGGCAGAGCGCAAGCCTTCGCTCTGCGCTGGACAATGAAGGCTTACTGACATATGGTTCGATAACCCTTCAATCTCGGCCAAGGAGTGAAGGGATAGCCGGAGGGTGGATGGGCCGATACGTCGAGCGGAGGTGGGAGGGCGACCCGGGCGCGATGGGCGGACGCCGCGCCCGCGCATCCTTCGCGTACCGCGCCTTCGTACCGGACCCCATCGCGGCGATCGAACCCGTCGTCCCCTTCGAGGTCGCAGACGCCGCCGCCGACGCGGAGGCGGCCATCCGAGCCCTGAACGAGCGGGCGTCCGTCCGCGGGCTCGAGGCGATCGGCCCGCTGCTCCTCCGGTCGGAGGCGGTCGCCTCGTCGCGCATCGAGGGCTACGACGTCTCCTCGCTCAACCTCGCCCGCGCGCTGGTCGACCCCCGGGCCGCGAGGGGGAGCGCCCGCACGGTCGCCGCGAACGTCTCGGCGATGGAGGAGGCCGTCGCCATCGCCGACCAGGGCCGGGACGTGACGCCCGAGGACATCATCGCAATCCACGCGACGCTCATGGCGGGCGACGAGCGCGCGCGGCCCGGACGCGTCCGCGAGGAGCAGAACTGGATCGGCGGGCGCCTGGGCAACCCGTCCGACGCCGCCTTCGTGCCACCACCGGAGGACCTCGTCGGCCCGCTGCTCGACGACCTCGCCGTCTTCATGGCCCGCGACGACATGCCGGCCGTCGCCCAGGCGGCGATCGCGCATGCCCAGTTCGAGACGGTCCACCCGTTCATCGACGGCAACGGGCGGGTCGGCCGAGCGCTGGTCCACGTGGTCCTCCGCCGGCGCGGCGCAGCCAGCCGGTTCGTGCCGCCCGTCTCGATGGTCCTGGCCGCGCGGCCGGCGGCCTACGTCGATGGCCTCACGGCGTTCCGCGAGGGGCGCGTTGCGGAGTGGGTCGGCTCCTTCTCGGGGGCGGCGGCCGCGGCGGCGTCGGTGTCGATCGAGCTGGCGGACCAGGTCGCGGCATTGCAGGCGGAGTGGTCCGAGCGGGCCGGCCGACCGCGCTCGGGCTCGGCGGCCGCGCGGCTCATCGCGCTGCTGCCCGCCCTGCCGGTGCTGTCCGCGCCGACCGCGCGCGGCGCCATCGGGGTGAGCCAGCAGCAGACGCTCGCCGCCCTCAAGTCCCTCGCGGACGCGGGCGTCCTGCGCCAGATCAGCACCGGCACCTACGACCGCCAGTACGCGGCGACCGAGCTCTTCGACCTGCTCACGGCCTATGAGGAGCGCGTCGTCGGCCGCTCACGATGAGCTGGGTCTACGAGGTCGACCGCGCCCCCCCCCCGGCCAGTGCGCGCGTTCCACTTGGCCTCGGCCGACGCGAATCGGCGCCTTCGCAGCCGCGATCGGCCGGTGCGAGCCGGATGACCCCGACACTGAGGCCGTTACGGGAGGCGCAAA
>JAKAMV010000371.1 GCA_021812735.1 Chloroflexota bacterium
GGCACGATGCCGCGATAGGCCGCCTGCCAGGCGAGCGTGTGCATCACGGCGAGGGCCATGGCGTCCGCTGGCGCCGCGCGCCGGATCCGCCACGCTGTCGTCTCGGTCATGGGCCCGATTGTTGCAGGGCCGGAGCCGGCCGGCGGGATGAGCGTGCCGGCCCGGCCGCGGCGTCGACGGTGCCCTCGCTGCGGCCCGCCTCGCCGTAGCGTGACCGCCTGGGACCGCCTGTGGTCAGAAGAGCCCGCCGCCGGGCGGCAGGACGACGTGGTGGTCGCGCTGTTTGCCGGCGCTGCGGTGCTCGCAACGGGCCTCGAGGTCCCAGCCGATGCGGTCGAGCTCCTCGGCCCGACGACGTTCGCTGCGCGCCAGGATCCAGGTCGACAACCGCTCGACAAGCCCTCGATGCGGTGCCCTCGGAATGCTGCGGACGCGCGCGGGTGATGCGGACATTTCAACCATCTCCGGTCCCTCCGACGCCCCGTCCGGCGTGCGGGTTCTCGAGGTGAAGACTCTTGATATCGAACGATGAACATCCTAGCCCGCTGATCTCTTGATGTCAAGAAGGTCCATACAAAGAATCTTGACATCGCACGTTAGCGGTCGGATACTCCAGGCATGGACACAGCGCACGAGGAACTCGACAGGATTGACGCCTCGCTCGCGGAGTGGGCGCGCGAGATCCCCGACCTCGACCCGCTCACGGAGGGGATCGTCGAGCGCATCCATATGCTCGCCAAGGCATTCGACCAGTCACTCGAGGAGACCCTCGTCGAGCACAGCCTGGACCACCGCTCGTATCACCTGCTCGGCAAGTTGCGCCGGCGCGGCGCGCCCTACCAGCGGACGCCTGGGCAACTGGCAGCCGACATGCACCTCTCGAGCGGCGCGATGACGAACCGGCTCGACCGCATGGAGCGCGCCGGCCTGATCCGCCGCCTGCCCGACCCCGCCGACCGGCGGGGGATCCTCGTCGAGCCGACGGACCTCGGTCACGCCATGTGGGACCGAACGACAGGCACCCAGGCCCGCCGCGAGGCGATGTTCGCGGCGGTCCTCGACCCGGCGGAGCGCGAGGAGCTCCACCGCCTGCTGCGCCGCCTCATGCGCGCCTTCCCAGGCAGGCTCAAGGGCCACCACGCCGAGCACGAGGAGCCGCACGCCTAGGCGTGCGGGACCCGAGGCTGGCCTGAGGGACGGCGACCGGGCATGGCTGTCAGCGCGAGCCGATCAGCCGCCCGCCGGCCGATCGGCCCGCGCCAGGCGTCAGGACGGGCCTGTGTGAGCGAGCACGAAACGTGCAGCGGGATCGCCGGGAGCGGTCGAGCCGCTCCGGCGCGAGCCTGTGGGCGACCTACCCCTGCTGGAGGATCCGGATGGCGTTGCCGAACGGGTCGCGGAGGCCCATGTCGATGCCGTAGAAGTTCTCGGTGGGCTCCTGGGTGAAGTCGGTCACGCCGCGCGCCTTGAGGGTATCGTAGAGGCCCCGCACGTCGTCGGCATTGAAGACGAGGCTGCTGAGAGCGCCCTTCGAGATGAGCTCGCGGAGCTGGGCCGCGGTGGCGTCGTCGTGCTGCGGCGGGCCTGGCACCTCGAGCAGGATCTCGGTGGGGGAGCCGGGCACGCGCACGGTCAGCCAGCGGTACGAGCCCTGGCGCACGTCGGCCCCCTTCTCCAGGCCGAGCTTGTTGACGTAGAAGTCGAGCGCCTCGTCCTTGTCGAGGACGAAGATCGGGGCGACGTTGAGCTTGGTGATCATGGGCCTTCTCCTTGTGGCGATGCCGGGGGCCCAAGACTAGGGAGCGGCCTCGGTCCTGGCTTCTCCGAAACTGCTCGATCGCCGGGCTGATGCACCGGCCGCGATCCGCGGCCGAGCCGCCGCCATCTGGAAGCAGTGCGGCGCGTCGATCGGGTCGTGGCCGTCGCGGTACGCAGACGGCGTCTCGCCGACGATCTCGCGGAAGGTGCGACTGAAAGTCCCGAGACTGCCGAACCCCACGTCGAGGCAGACGTCAGTGATGCTCCGGTCGGTCTCGCGCAGCAGGAACATCGCCCGCTCGACCCGCCGCCGCTGCAGGTAGCGGTGCGGTGTCTCGCCGAAGCAGGCCCGGTAGCTGCGGATGAAATGGGCGTCCGACAGGCAGGCCACCGCGGCTACGGCGCGGATGTCGAGCGGCTCGGCGTAGGCGCGGTCCATCGCGTCGCGGGCGCGCAGCAGGCGGCGGTTCAGGTCCTCGACCTCTCGAGTCACGCGGCAACGCTACTCGATCCCGCTCTGCTCGGCAGACGGCCTCGCCAACGTGCGTGCGTCGTTGCAGCCTGGCGCGACGCGGCGACGCGCCGACGCGCAACGCGGCTGGCGTCAGCCCCCGGTGTCCGGCGGGTCCTTCGACGCCGCGGTGCGCAGGCACTCGAGCACTCGCGGGTCGATCCAGCCCGCCGCCGCCGTCCGCTCCTCGAGGTTCTCCACGCTCATCCAGGCCAGCAGGCGCTCCTGCCAGGCCGCGTCCCAGCCCTCGGGAAGGCTCCGCGGCTCGCCGACGCTCGGGCGCTCCTCGTCGTCGGCATGCGCCCCGGCCTCCTCGGGCCACATCGGCGCGTACACCGGTTCGCCAACCGCTGTCGGGTCCCAGCCGAGGCGCCGGAGGTGGTCGCGCAGCTCCGCGGCCAGGTTCGCGTCAAGGGCGATCAGCTCTCGAGCGGCGGGCCGCTCGAGGTACAGGTGGGTGAGGTCCAGCAGCCGGCCGAGCTCGCCGATCGGGTCCTCGTGGTCGTCCACGCGCAGGTCGATCCAGCGGTCGTTGCCGCCGCCGTACCCGCCGCGGTCGCGCACGATAAGCAGGGCCGCCGACTGGCGCCCGCGCCGATCGCCGCCCTGCGCGTCCGCCGCGGCGAGACACGCCACGAGGAGCTCGGGGAAGGGGAGGCCGCCGGTCGCGAAGGTGTCCGCGAGGGCATCGACCACGCCAGCACCGGCGAGGATGTTGCCCTGCGCCGCGTAGTTGGGCCCCGTTCGCCCGCCGGCCCAGGCGAAGCACGAGCGCCCGGTGTACGTCGCGGAGCCCCCGCTCGCGTCCACGATCCCCAGTTGGCGCTGCCCCGGCAGGGCATCCGCTGCCGTGAGGCGCGCCGCGGTCGTCTCGGCGTCGGCCCCGCCGGCGAGGAGTCCCAGGCCGTCCGGGCCGTAGGCGACGTTTGCGAACGACTGGGTGGCGATGGCGCCCACGCCGGCGCGCGCCCACGGCACGACGGCCCCGACCGCGAGGAATCGGGACTGGACCGCGACGCCCAAGTCGCCGGTCGCCGGGTCACGGGCGACGATCGAGTAGGTCACGGCGGCTCCTCATCTCGCGTGCCTTGGCTGCCCGGGGCTGCCCGCCCCGTGGTGGTGCTCGCTCAATCATCGAGCATCGGTTGGCGGGCGCGCATGGCAGCGCGCCGCCTGGGCTGCCGGACCGTATTGGCGCTGAGTCGCCACAGACTCGCCGCGGCGAGATCCGAGCAGGGCCCCCCGTCCCCCCACGCCGTCTGGGCCGGCGGCCACGCACGCGGCGAGGCGCGGCGAGTCTGACGTGACTCGCGGGCGCCGCCCCCGCGGCCCGGTGGCGTCCGCGGTCCCGACCCGGCCGCGCAGTTGCAACCCCTCTGCAAGCCCGCCTCGCCTGCCGTTGTGAACCCCGACCCCGGCCAAGGTGCCCAATAGACAGGCCCCAAGAGAACCCATCGCCCCGCCGTGCGCAGGGCCGACAGGAGGTGCCGAGATGGCCAACGAGCTAATGGGCAAGCGCATCGCCTTCCTCGCGACCGACGGCGTGGAGCAGGTTGAACTCCAGAAACCCTGGGATGCAGCCAAGAACGCCGGCGCGACGGTCGAGCTGGTGTCGATCAAGCCGGGCGCCATCCAGGGTGTGAACGGCATGGACAAGGCCGAGACGTTCCCGGTCACGGACACCGTCGAGACCGCGAGGGCCGACGACTTCGACGCGCTCGTGCTCCCGGGCGGCGTCGCCAACCCCGACAGGCTCCGCATGAACCGGGCGGCGGTGGCGTTCGCGAAGGCGTTCTTCGAGGCCGGCAAGCCGGTCGCGGCGATCTGCCACGGTCCGTGGATGCTGGTTGAGGCGGACGTGCTGCGGGGCCGAACCCTCACGTCGTGGCCGAGCCTCGAGACCGACATCCGCAACGCCGGCGGCAACTGGCTCGACGAGGCGGTCCACGTGGACCGCGGGCTGGTCACCAGCCGCAAGCCGTCCGATCTGCCGCTGTTCTGCGCCAAGATGGTCGAGGAGTTCGCGGAGGGCGTGCACCCCGAGCAGCGCCAGGCGACATCGGCCATCCGCTGAGCGTGCCCCACCGCCTCGGGATCCCCGTCCGTCAGGTGGCACGATCCGAGGCCCGCGCCTCGTCGCCAGCCGCCGGCGCGCGTGGAGAAGAGCATGAGCAGCAGGCCGGCGGGCAGCGAGCCGAGCGCGGCCGACATGGGCGAGTACCCGAGGACGCCCTGCAGGACCAACGCTCCTGCTCGCCGCACGTGGTGCCGAACGCCAGCCCGCCCACGCGGACCGCGATAACCGCCGCGCCCAGCCATGTGGCACCTCCTCCCGATGGCCTGCGCAGATCGTGCCCATCCTGGCCGCGCCGGCCACCCGAGCGTCGGCCTCGCGAGGGCTTCAGCTGGACACCGCCTCCGGCTGGCGTCCGATTCCGCAGAAGCGCCGCGTCCGACGCGCTTCGTGGTTTGGGGGGCCGACGGGCTCGAATCGGAGGGCCATCGTTACGGGACCAGTGCAGGGGTTTCTCCCTGCCAGAGGTCCCGCAGCGTCCCCCAGCGACGGGCGGTCCAGCACCGGCGCTCGCGGGTGTCGCAGGACGACACTCGTCTCAGCTCGAAAGCAATGGTCCGGAGGGAACCGGACGGACGAGCTGGAAGGAAACACTCTCATGGAAGGCACGCGTCCCGCCGCCAAGGGAATCGCCGCACTGCGCATCGTGCTCGGCAGCGGCTTCCTCTTCGCCGGTCTCGAGAAACTGCTCCACTTCGACGGGAGCGCGAAGGCGTTCGACGCCAGCGGCTTCCTCAAGGGCGCCACGGCCGGCAGCCTGCCGGGATCCGCCGCGAACGCCATCGTCAATCCGACCCACGGTCTGTGGGTCTCGCTCGCAGGCAACGCCGGTCTAATGTCGGTCGTCAACACGCTCGTGGTCAGCGGCGAGATCCTCATCGGGCTGGCGCTGATCCTGGGCCTCGCCACCCGGTTTGCGGGCGTCATGGGCGGCCTCATGATGGCCTTCTTCTGGATCGCCAACTTCAGCTTCGCCAACGGCCCGGTCAACGAGCAGTTCCTCTACGGCGTCGTCGCCCTGTTCGTCGCCTACGCGGCGGCGGGCGAGCTCTGGAGCCTGCGCTCCGTGTTGTCGCGGGTCCGGCTCGTGAGCGGCCACCCTCGCCTGGCCGCCGTCCTCGCCGTCCTCGGCTGACAGCCCTCGCCGCTCCGCTCCTCCCGAGAGCAGGCCGTCTCCCCGGCCTGCTCTCTTCGCGTCCCCGGCGTCCCGGCGCGGCGCTCCTCGAGTCTCGCGGTGCACCAGCCGGCCCTGTCGGCGCACGGAGCGCCGCCCGGTCCGCTCCGCGCGCCGGACCAGGGGCCCGCTGTTCGCCCGGTGCCCCGGGGCAGCCCGTTTGGCAGGCGGAGCGACGGCAGGGCCGCTGCGTGCACGCCCCCGCGCTCGCCGCGCCCCCGGCGACCGCGCCCCTCGCCGGGGGCAATGGCCCGGACCTCGCGCGCGGGGACGAACCGCTCCGCGCCGTACCAGGCCCTGGTCGTCGCCTCGCCGACCTCGAGGTCCACCGCCGGGGTCCAGGGTGTGCCGGCTTCGACCGAGCGCTCCTCCCGCAGCGCGATGCCGTCGAGCGCGAGCCGCCTGCTCTGCTCCGAGTGCAGTGCCCCCGTGAGCCGCCAATACCGGTCGGTGCCCGACGGCATGGCCTCCCCGTCGAACGGCGCGAGCGTAGACGACCTTGGCATCAGACCCCTGTAGCAGACTGTCGCCGCTCCGGACGGCTCGCGCAGGACTTGCCAACCGGTCACGAGGCACGGCTCGCAGCTGGCGCCGCTGCTCGAGCAGCTCGTCACGGTAGGCGGTCTCGACGGATCCGCCCCGACGGGCGCTTCCACGGGTGTGCTGTGGCGCGACAGCCTCCGCGGCTGGTTGGCCTCGGGCGAGGGCGGAGGCGCACCGGGCGCCTGTCGGGGGCCGGCGCGTGGTCGCGTGCGCCTGACCAGCCCGCTTCGCCGGTCGCGCAGGCCGCTTCGCCGGTCGCGCAGCCGGCGATCGTGCGGCTCAGGCGGGGATCAGGTCGTCGACGAGCGCCTCGAGGTCCTCGAACGTCCGGACCCGGCGCATCCCCTCCTCGAGGCTGATGTCGAAGGCGTCCTCGACTGCGACGAAGAGGTCCGCGAGGTCTTCGCGATCGAGGTTGAGGTCCTCGACGAAGTCGGTGTCGCCCTGGAGCTCACCAGCCTCGAGGCCGATCACCGCGAGGCAGACGGCGAGCAGGCGCGCCTGGTCCTCGGAGTTCATCTCGGCCTCCTTCTGCGGATACGCGGCGTTCTCGAGCCTGGTCACCTGCCGGTCACGACGTGGCCGCCCGTGACCGAGGTGATCGTAGCGGACAGAAGAAGCCGAGCGGGAGGCGTGCGGAGGAGGTCAGGTCCGCCTCAGGTCCGCAGGCGGCTCTCCACGCGGCGCTCCACCTCGTCGCTGACCGCCGCCGCGAGGCTCGTCCCGAAGCGGCCGGCGAGCCGCTCGAACAACGGCCGGCGCAGGTGCGCCGTGGTGGACCGGGCTGGGACGCCGGCAGCGCGCGCCGCGATCTCGACCGCCCGCTCGAGGTCGCCGATCTCGTCGACCAGCCCGCGCTCGCGGGCCTCACGCCCGAGCCACACCTCGCCCGTCGCGAGTTCCCGCGCCCGCGCCTCGGGCATCCGCCGACCTGCCGCCACCCGCCCGACGAACGCGTCGTAGAAGGCGTCGACGATCGCCTGCTCTTTGGCGAGCTCCTCCTCGGAGTCCTCCCGCCAGGGCGCCCCGGCCCCCTTCAGGCGCCCGGCGCGCGTCTCGGTGACGCTCACGCCCAGCCGGTCGAGCAGCCGGGGGAGGCGCGGCGAGGCGGCGATGACCCCGATCGATCCGACCACGGCATTGGGCTGCGCGACGATCGTCGAGGCGGCCAGGGCGGCGAGGTAGGCGCCCGACGCGCCGACGCCCCGGATCGCCGCCACCAGGGGCTTCGTCGCGGCGAGCCGCTCGAGCGCGAGGAACATGTCGTCGCTCGCGGTCGCCGAGCCGCCCGGCGAGTCGATGTCGAGCACCACCGCGGGGACGCGCTTCGACTCGCGCAGCCGCCGCACGAGCTCGGTCCAGTCGGCGGTCCGCGAGCCGCCGCCGATCGGGCCGAACAGCCGCAGCACCGCGACGCGGTCGGGCCGCGCGCGGCGGAGCCGGGGGCCGATGACGGGGAGACGTCGCAGGAGGGTCATCGCGCGCAGCGTAGCGCAGGCTGCGCGAGGGCCATCGCCGACGGCCGGCCCGGCTCGCCGCGAGACTGCCGCAGCCCGGAGCGCGTCGGCCGCGGGACCGCCGCAGCCCGGAGCGCGTCGGCCGCGGGAACGCCGCCGGGTGGCGAGCACCGTCCGGAGCACTGGCATGAGCCGGCCGCGGAGGATGCGCTCCCGGTGCCGCTCCTCGATGGACAGCGTCTCGTGCCTCGACGAACCCCGTGCCGCTCTCGAGCTCGCCCGCCTCCAGCCCGATCACCGCGAGGCAGAGGGCGAGCAGTCGCGCCTGGTCGGCGGGGTTCACCATGGCCATCTTCTCCGCTCGCTCGGCAGGTGCAAGCGTTTGGCCGGAGTGGCAGCCCCATCGGAATAAGTCCCCGATGCCGGTGTACCGTCCGATTGGCGGCGTGATGCGCGAGCGAGGCGCATGGCAGCTGCCACAAGCGGCAGGACCGTCGGCGTTTGGGTGACGTGAAGGGAGGCCAGGGTGCCGGACGAGGTCGTCGGTCGGGGCGACGAGCTCGCAGTCCTGGAGCGGTTTGTCGAGCGCGCCTCGGCGTCCGCGGCCGGCATCGTCCTTGACGGCGAGGCGGGGATCGGCAAGACGACGCTGTGGGAGGCCGGGGCCCGTACGGCGCGGCAGCGCGGCTGGCGTGTCCTCTCGTCGCGACCCGCCCGTGCCGAGCAGGGCCTCACCCTCGGCGGCCTGACCGACGTCCTGGGCAGCGTCGAGCCCGGGGACATGGCCGAGCTGCCAGCCCCGCAACGCCATGCCCTCGAGGTCGCGCTCCTCCGCGCGGCGCCGACGGGAAGCCTGCCCGACCAGCGCACGCTGTCCGTAGCCGTCGCGGGGCTGCTGCGCGGGCTCGCTGCTCGACAGCCGGTGCTGCTGGCATTCGACGACGCCCAGTGGCTCGACGAGAGCTCGGCGGCCATCCTCGCCTACGCCGTTCGGCGCCTGTGGGACCGTCCCGTCGGGGTCCTGGCGTCGGTCAGGACCGGAACTGCGACATCGGCCTCCGATGCACTGCTGGCGGCTGTGCCCTCAGACCGCCTCGAGAGACTCGCGGTCGGCCCGCTCCCGCTGGGGCCCCTGCATCGGCTGCTGGAGGCGAGGATCGCGCGGTCGTTCCCGCGTCTGGTGCTGGTCCGGATCGAGGCGGCGTCGGGCGGCAACCCGTTCTTCGCGATCGAAGATCGG
>JAKAMV010000372.1 GCA_021812735.1 Chloroflexota bacterium
CGCGTCAGCGCGACACGTCGGCCCGCCCGCGTCACCATCCGGCGCCCCAGGTCGATCGTGATGTCAGCGCACTGGACGATGCGCGCAGGCCCGGCCGATGTGCGCCGCAGGACGGCGCGGACCCGCGCGCCGATCTCGTCCGGGTGGAAGGGCTTGGCGATGTAGTCGTCTGCGCCGAGGTCGAGGCCAGCGGCGATCTCGCTGGGCGCGCCCTTCGCCGTGAGTAGGATCACGGGGACGGCGGAGGTGGCGCGGATGCGGCGCAACACGTCCAGGCCGTCCATCTCGGGCATCAGCACGTCCAGCAGCACGAGGTCGGGCTCCAGCCGCGCGAATGCCGCCAGCGCCTGTTGGCCATCGGTTGCGGTCTCGACCCGGAACCCCTGGTCGCGGAGGGCTGTGGCGACGAGCTTGCCGACCCACGGCTCGTCGTCAACCACGAGTACGAGGCGCGCGGCTTCCACACGGTCCTCCTTGGGCAGGAGAGGACGCATCACGCGCCAATGGTAGCCTGCGCGCAGGGTCGTCCGCGGACGCACAGGGGCGCTCCTGCGCGGCGCCCATCACTCACCGCGCGGCTCGCACAAGCGGCCCGCGCGGGCTACCCTGTTGGTGGGCCGGTAGCTCAGCGGTCAGAGCAGGGGGCTTTTAACCCTCGTGTCCTGGGTTCGAATCCCAGCCGGCTCACCACGGCCCACGCGGTCTGCGCCACGTCGACGGGGGAGGAGGTTCCACGGATGGTGCGAGAGCGGCCAGCTCCGCCTCCAGCTCGTCGAGGCGGCTCTGCCGCGCGTCCACCCGCAGCAGGTCCGGGAGTGGGTGGGTGTGGTCGGGGCGAGAGGATTTGAACCCGCTCTTCTCGTCCCTCGGATCGTACTGCCCAGATCGAGCGCCGAGGCGCCCGGCTGGATCGCGTGAGTCGGAGGGCTTGACCGATGGCCCGACGCTTGCCATAGTCTCGGACATGCCAGCGATCCGCACCCGCACGGCCGACCAGAACCAGCGACCTTCCCCGACGAGGGACGGAATGGGCTGACGCCGCGCGCCCCGGATCGGGCGCCGACTCCCACACCACCGCCCTCGGCGATTGCGCTGAGGGCGGTTGCTTGCCCGGCGTAGTCGTGGGGGCACCACTCCGCCGGAGGCACTCGATGGATCCCGTGTTTCTCGTCCGAGGCGTCGTCCTCGGCTTTACCATCGCGGCTGCGGTCGGACCGATCAGCCTGCTGACGATCCGGCGAACGATCGCCCACGGCCGGCTCTACGGTCTCGTGTCCGGGATGGGCGTCGCCACGGCCGACGCGACCTACGCCGGGATCGCGGCGCTCGGTCTCACCGCTGCCGCGGGCGCGCTCCTCGACGGTCGACGTCTCCTCGAGTTCCTCGGCGGGATCGTCTTGATCATCCTGGCACTTCGCACGATCGCGAGCCGGCCGGGCGAGGTCGCGACCAGCGCAGATCGGCCCAGCCTGCCGGGTGCCTACGCCACGATCTTCGCGCTGACGATGACCAACCCGATGACCATCCTCTCGTTCGCGGCGGCCTTCGTGGGGCTCGGGCTCGTGGGCCACGGGCGCGGCGGGGCGGCGCTCCTCACCTTGGGAGTGTTCGTCGGCTCCGCGCTTTGGTGGGTCAGCCTGACCTCGGTCGTTGGCCGTCTCCGCGCGCGGGTGTCGCTCCGTTGGCTCGTGGCGGTCAACCAGGTCTCCGGCGCGGCCATCCTCGCGTTCGGGATCCTCGCGCTGGTGTCTGCGGTCGCAGCGACCGCATCAGCTTGAGCGGGGCGCCGTGACGTCGGCGATCGTGACGTCCCTGCCGGCGCGTTCGAGCGTGTCGTGCACGAAGGGGGCGCCTTGCATTGACCCGATTGCCGCCCCACTGGTTGCCCGTGGCGGGCGACCTATCGGCGAGCCAGCGGACGGCGTCGGCGTCGCGCGGCGCGCGGCTGGCCCGCCGCCAGCACGCCTACAACGTCTCGGCGGCCGCGTGGTCGAGCGCGCGCGCGAGCGCCTGCTCCTCGGCCGGCGTGAGTCGGTCTTCGAGGATCGGGATGTAGAGCTCCTCCTCGGTGAGATGCGTCTTGAGGAGCGCGTAGAGTCGCAGGAGGATGCGGCGCAGCCCGAGCACCGCGCCGCGGTCGGCATGGGCCGCGGGGTCCGTGGCGAAGCCGCCGATCGCGGCGACCAGGCGGCGGATCTCGGCGTGCTCGCGCGCCATCGGCGCGGTCGTCCCGCGCTCGGCAAGGAGCCGCTCGATGGTGGGGTAGACGGCGGCCTCGACGGCCTCCATGTGCGGGACGAGCAGGCTCGTCAGGCCATGGTGGAGCTCGCGCAGCTGGGGCTCCAGTCCCGCCATGCGCGCCGTGTCGAGACAATCGCAGTTGAGACACTCCGCCAACGTGTCCAGCTGGTTGACGTAGTGCCAGAGTCGGTCGTGGTGTTCGTGCGACACCGCGGGCAGCGTCCGCATCGCTCGCCCTCCTTACAGCTTCAACCCGATCGCGCAGCCTACGCTCGACAAGGGCCGGTCGGCCCGGCCAAAAGTCCCGAACTGCGAGCTGTATCGCACCCCTATCTTGCGGTCCCCCGCACCCCGACGCGCTCTCTGGGCAGCCCCGGTTCGATGTCGCCAGTCATGGCCCAACGGCGCGGCTCGGCCCGCCCAGAGCCGGCACCGGCCCTCGTCGACCTCGAGCTCGTTCGTCCCCTCGTCTGCGCTGGGCGCCCAGCCCCGGATGGCACGCCGCCTGACGAACTCGCGACGGATCCACGCGACGCCTTGCCGCCGACCATCGATCGCATCCGTGCGCGGTCTCGATCGCTGGGCCTCCCAGCGGATCCGCAGTGCGGCTGGCCGCCGCGTTTCACCGCATCATCGCGGCGTTCAGCGCCAGCAAGGCAAAGAGGAGCGCCAAGTACGGGGCGGTGAACCTGAAGAGCCGCCAGGCATGCGTGGCGGTCGGAGCGTGCACCAGTGCCGCGCTGCCCAGGAGCAGCGCCAGCGCCAGTGCCACGACGATCGCTTCGATCCACGCGATCAGCTGCACGCCGCCCACTAGCACGAAGAGCACGGTGCACGCCGCCAGCGCGACACTGGCCAAGCCGATGCAGCGCGCACATCGACGCGCCCCGACCGCGACCGGCAGCATCGGGACGCTGGCGTGGGCGTAGTCGTCCTGGCAGCGAATCGCGAGGCTCCAAATATGGATCGGCGTCCAGAGCAGCACGAACGCGAGCAGCAAGAGCGCGGTCACGTTGATGTGGCCCGCGATCGCCACGTATCCGACGAATGCCGGCGCGCCGCCGCTCGGCGCGCCGAGGACGATGCTCCACGGGCTCGTCCGTTTGGTGAGCAGGGCATACACGACGAGGTTGTCCGCCAGGCCGAGTACGATCAGAAACACGACGCCCACGCCGAGGGGCCATGCCACGACCAGCCCTGCCGCCATCAGCACGAGCCCCAGGGTCAATGCTGCGGAGGCCGACAGCTGCCCGCTCGGCAGCGGTCGGCGCCGCGTACGATCCATCAGCGCGTCGATGTCGCGGTCGATGTAGTTCGCCGTGGCACGGGCGCCCATGCTGCACAGCGCGAGCGCCAGCGTAACCTGGACGAGCCGAGCAGGCGTGTGCAGGCCACCAGCGACGACGGCCGCGGTGACGGCGGTGAAGACGAGCAGCGACGCGCTCTTCGGGTCGGTAACTGCCCAGTACGCTCCGAGCTCCTGGGAGAACCGCTGATACCAAGCTGCGCCGTCGGACGCGGGCTTGCGAGGAGCGTCCGGCCGTGCCAGGCTCAAGGGCAGGTGGCTCATGGGTAGTCGCGTCTAAAGGTGCCCACGTGCGCCCCACGGATCATGATCGCCCCGACGAACACGCCGAGGTACGAGACGGCCGTACCCGCGAGGTAGATCGCGAACGACGCTCCGTTGTTCGCCGGGTCAGCGAAGGTCCACAGCGTGACCCCAACCAGGGCGGCCAGGAGCCCGATCCCCGATGTCCAGGCCGCGATCCGCTTGGCCCGGCCGCTGATTCCGTAGTAGTCGATGAGCAGTAACGCCAACGACAGCGCGATCAAGACGAAGATCCCGGTCATGGGCTGGGCGACGCCGAACGCCGCGTCATTCGCCGACAGCGATGCGGAGAACCTGTCCTCGTTGAGCTCGATGTAGAAGCCCTCGAGCATGTTGATGATCACCGCTGCCGCCCACGTGCCGAGGATCAGCAGACGCACCGGGTCGCGCCACACGCGCCGATCCAGCAGGATTGCGACGAGCACCACCATGGCCCCCACGCCGATGATGCTCATCGCCGCGTCGTCGCCGGCGATCCCGTTGATCCCCTGAGGTCCGCCCGCGAATAGGGTGGGTGGTGCGAAGTTCAGGAACGCGACCGCGAGGAGGATCAAGGTCATCGCCGCCACGCCAACGATGGCGATCCAGAGGCCCGCACGGGCGACGTTCTTGCGCAACGGCGACTCGCTGTCGAGCACCCCGAAACGCACTGCGGCGACCGCCACGATGCCGGCCATGATCGCGAGCGCCATCATGTGCGAGTGCGGGTCGAGCGTCGCCGCGAGGAAGCCCTTCGCGTCGAGCCCTAGCCAGCCCATGTAGCCCCCGAAGATCGAGGGGCCAAGCGCCCGCACCCAGAGGTTCACGAAGCCTACACAGCCGGCCAGGAACGCCGAGCCGACCGCGGCGAGCGTGAGCCAGTAGCCCGCACCGACGCCCGCGTACGCGTGCCGGTCGACCGGGCGGAGGGGCAGCATCCGGGACAGGTATTCGACCGCGTTGTGGCTCTCGCAGCAGTACGCGTTGGCCTTCTTGCGAGGCAGACAAAGCAGCTCGATGAAGAGCGCCCCGCCGACATCGCCGATCAAGACGAAGGCCACACTGTAGAGCAAGATCCCGATGTCGGGCAGCCCCTTCCAGACAGTCGGGCTCAGAGTCAGGAGCGCAGCCGCGGCGCCGAAGAGGACCGCGATGAACGCCCGATAGCTGATCGGGAAGTCCACCGGTGGCTCGTAGCGCTGGAGATCGAAGGTGTCGATCACGAGATAAACGGCCAAGGCGGCGAGCCCGATCCCGACGCCGTGGAAATACATCTTCTCGTAGAAGGTGTCGAAGGCGGGTGGAAATCCGAGCAGAAAATACAGGACCCCCATGACCGCTGTGATCGCCAGTGTCGCCCACGTCAGGACCTTGAGCGAGAAGGTATAGGCGTGAGTCGAGGTGATCGCGCCGAGTTCTTCGACCTGTGCCATTCCGCTTGCCTCACCATCAACGCGCCGGGCGCAGCTGCCACGAGGGCCAGGCTCCATCGCCACCCATGCTGGCCACTGTCGCCCCGTGTTGAGCCAGCCGGTAGCGGCGAATAGCACCTCGACCGAACGCTGGAGGGCCCGCGGCCTGGGCCTAGAGGTCGGCAGACGCGGGGGACCAATGGCATGCGGTCGTGCCATATCAGGAGCGCACGGAGGAACGGCACCGTCATGCTCCGACGTTTGCCAGTCCCGGGCCAGCGTCCCTGTGGTCGTCCTCGCTCAGGGCGGTGTTCCCTCGCAAGAAGAACCGCCGCTTCCATCAGCTCAGTGCGTCGATGGCTTGCAGCTCGATCGGTCGAGCGTCCTGGATGGGCCGAGCCAGCACCTCGGGCAACCCAGTCAAGAGCACTCGCCGGTGTTCCACGTGCGGGTCCCGCTGACCCTGCCGCTCAGCGTCGCGTCCGGCCGAGATGGGAGCGCGGGAGACCGCGAGAAGAGGTGCGCTCGTCGCGATCACCGACGCCGATCCGATCTGACTCGCCTCCGCCAGAGGTTGCTCGACCGGGGTTCCGAGGTCGATCAGATCATGATCGCCCGCCTGCAGAACGGCGAACTCGACCTCGGCGACACGTCGCCGTTGGGTGCGATCTAGAAGGGCGAGCACTTGACCGTGGGCCGCGCGTCTGTCCGGTGCGGTTCACCACGGCCCACGCGCGGGGCGTGGCCGCCCGTTCGTGCGCCGCGGATCGGGCCCACCCGGCGGTTCGCGCGTCGGCAGCGATCAGGGCGCCTCCCCATCTTCTGTCGGAGCGGCGGCGGGCAGCTCGAGCTCCAGCTGTGGGCCGACCGCCGACGTGACGGTCGCCGGACGCGTGGCCCGTGCGACGCGCCGTGGCCGGGGTCGCACCCCGTGCGCCAGCAGCGGCTCGCCCAGCAGCGCCGCCAGGCGCTCCGCGATCGGCCACCAGTCGGTCGCGTCCGTGACGTCAGAGGCCCGCACGCTGACGAGACGCTCGGGGCGCAGGAACTGGGGGAGGACCTGATCGAGGATCGCCTCGATCTCATCGCGAAAGGCGTCGCTGGTGCTCCGCACGCCGTCAGGCCGGAGCGCGACGTCGGGCACCAGGCGGACCACCAGGTCGTACGTCGCCGACCAGGCTCGGACGAACGGCTCCATGGCGAAGCGATCGACCATGGCGCACGCCCGCAGGTAGTAGGCGTAGTTGTCGACCACGCCTCGGTCGGTCACCAGCGCCTCGGCCTTGGGCGCCAGCTCGAGTTCCTGGCGGACCTGCGACACGAGCACCCAGAGCTGCGCTTCGCAGGTCGCGGCTTCGTTGATGCCGAGCGGGTTGTCGCGGACGACCTCGCGGCCGTACTCGACGGAGCGCCCCGCACGTTGTAGGGTCCCGACGAAGGCGTGGGCGGCGGTCGTCTTACGGACCCCGTGGGAACCGACGAAGGCGATCTTGGCATGCCGGGTCCAAGCACTCACCGGAGAAGCCTAGCGGCTTGGGTCGCGCCGTGGGCGCGCGTGCTCCCGTGGCGGGCGGCGCGCCGGCCGACACGTTGGACGATCAGCGGCGCCCCGGGCGTCGCGTTCAGCCCCGGGGGTCGCGTGCAGCCCCGGGGGTCGCGTTCAGCCCCGGGTGCACCCCACGCAGCGACCGAAGATCGCCAGGTGGCTCAGGTCGACGTCGAAGCCATGCCGACGGTGCAGCAACCCGAGGAAGTCGCCCAGTTCGTCCGCACCGATCTCCCGGGTGGTGCCGCACTCACGGCAGATCAGGTGCGCGTGCGGCGCTTCGGCGGCAGGCTGGAACTCCTCGCGGCCATCGGCGTCGTGGATGTGCGTGATGAGCCCGAGATCCTCGAGCAGATGCAGGGTGCGATACACGGTGGAGGGCACGAAATCGGCATCTTCCTCCAGGCAGCGCTCGACGATCTGGGCCGCCGTCACATGCCCCTCGAACTCGGCCAGGGCTGCGACGACTGCGCGGCGCTGGGGGGTGAGGCGCAGATGGCGACCCCGCAGCTGAGCGGCGACATCGGCCCAGGCCAGCCGGGAGGTTCCATCTGCCATCGCCGAGCGAGGATAGCAGCGACGCTGGCGACTGCGGCACCGATCTCTGCTCCCGACCGCTGCGTCAGCGCTCGGGCGGTTCCTCCGGATCGAGCCGGACCGCGCGGCCCTCGATGATCGTGTCCTGCGGTGGGCGCCGCCGCCAGCGTCCCCAGCGGTCCGGCAGACCGCTGAACGGCACGAGGTACAGGAGCAGCAGGAGCGGGATCAGGTAGCGCCCGAGCGCCTCGAACTCGATCGCAACCAGGCCGAGCGCCAGCAGCGAGACCAGGTACCCAATGCGCCATTCGAGCCCGGTGCCTGCGAGCCAGAGTCGGCGCGTGGGGAGCAACGCCAGCAGGAACAGCACGAAGAGGAGTGTGACGGTCAGGTAGCCCATTGACGCCATGGTACGCGCGACGGGCCTGGGTACACCGTTCCGGGCACGGGCCCCGCCTCGAACCGGTGCACGTCGACCTCGTCGAACAGCATCTCGGTCGTGGTCGCCCAGCTGGCGCAGCGTGTCGTGCCGACCGACCTGCAGGAAGTGGCGGGGGTCGGCCAGGCGAGCGCCGCCCGCGGCACCCGACGGGTCGTCCAGGTCGTGCTGGACACGGCGAAGCTGACTGCGGACGGGGCCTCGGTGCAGCAGGTCTCCGGGATCTCGCCGCCGACCGACGAGGTGGCGCGCGCGCGGGCCGGGTCCCCTCGGCGGGTCGCGATAGGGACGATCGGCTCGGGGCAGCCGCCGCACGTCGACCAGCCGGCCCCCCGGTCAGTCCGCGGCGGCTTCTGCCGCCTTCCGCTCCTTCTCCTCGCGCCGGTAGGGGACATCGAGGACCACGATGTCAGGGCGTCCGACGAGCGCCGTCCGGATCCGGCGCGCGTTCTGGTTGAAGAGCAGCCGGTCCCACCAGTGCCGTGGCTCCAGCTCCGGGATCAGCACGACGAGCACCGCGTCAGGATCCTCTTCCTGCGCAACCTCCAGGTAGCGGAGGAACGGGCGCACCAGCGAGCGGTACGGCGATTCGATCAGCACCACCGGCACGCCCGGCATCTGCCGATCGACACGTGCCCGGAACTCTTCGCCCTTTTCCGGATCTTCCGCCACGTGCACGATCGAGACGTCCGTCGACATCGTGCGCGCGACCTTGACCCCCTGCACGACGGCGCGTGTGAACGCCGGCGCGACCACGATCACGTGCTGCCGCCGATGGGGCGGCTGGATCATGGCCGTCGGGCGCACGTCGAGCTCCGCGCGCTCCTGCTGGTAGGCACGATGCACCAGCAGCATCAGCCCGACGAGCACCGGCACGACCAGGATGATGATCCACGCCCCGAGGGCGAACTTCGCGATCGCGAAGATCATCGTGACGAGCGCGGTGGCCACGGCGCCCAGGCCGTTGAGGAAGGCGCT
>JAKAMV010000373.1 GCA_021812735.1 Chloroflexota bacterium
CTGGTTCGCCTGGCGAGCGAGCTGCCCGGTCCGCCGGTCGCGCTCCTCGGCCGCCAGGTGCGCGGCGCGCCACCGCCGGAACCACGCGACGATCACCGCGGCACCGAGCACCACGACGATCAGCCCGACGAACAGCACGAGGAGACCGCTGCCCGCCCCCGAAGACGTGGCGCCCTGCGACTGGCCCGGCGACGGGGTGGCGACCGGGACTGCCCCGCCCTGTGCCCCGCCCGCCAGCGCCTGACCGAGGCCGTTCGCGAACGAGACGACCCCGCCGGCATAGTCGCCGGCCCGGAAGCGCGGCTCGAGCGTGCTGCTCAGCAGCGAGTTGACGTCCCCGGCGGTCACCGACCCCAGCGCGCCGTCCTGGTAGTAGCCGTACCGGCGGTCGTTGACCGCCACCAGCAGCACCATGTCGTTCCCGCCCAGGCCGTTCTGCGAGTAGGTGGCCTGGGCGAGCTGCTCCGCGGTGTCGCTTCCGCTGGTCGCGACGAACACCACGTAGAGCTGGACATCGTGCCGGGAAAGCAGGCTGCCCAACGCCGCCTGGACCTGCGCGGTGCCACCGCCCAGGGATCCCGTCTGGTCCGTGACCTGGCTCTGCAGCTTCGGCACCGATTGCGCGGCGGACGGGGCAACGGCCAGGAGCAGCAGCGCGGCCCACGCGAACCCGAGGGTCAGCGGCAGGCGGCGCGTGCTCCGGTGAATCGAGATGGCCATGCTACCCCCGCGAGGCCGACCGCCATCGCCCGCCTCGCCGCCCTTCCCGCCGTTGGGCCGGCGGGAGGCATCCGGCCGATGCTGCCGGGTGTCCGGCGCGTGCGCCAGTGCCATTCGGCGGGACGCCACGGGCTGCGCTGCCGCCTCGCGCGTCACGGGACCATGGGCCGACCGCAGTCGGTGCCGTTCGGCCCCCGTGGATCCTCTCGTCTGACCCGCGAACCCTTCCTCCAGCGGTGCAAGGGTAGTTCCGCGATGGACGGGCTCGATCCCGCCACGTCCACGGAGATGCCTCCTGACCGCCCGAAGGGGCGACGGACGTGAGCGGGCAAAAGCCGGGGGGCACGCTGCTGACCGTGGATCGACCGGGGCGCGAGATCGTCGATCCGGCGGAGCCCTGGGAGGTTCCCATCCCGTCCTCGGCCGTCTCCCGCATCGACCCGTCGGGCGAAGGCGCCCGGGTGACCCGACCCACGTCGGAGACCGAGCTCCCGCCCGGCGTGCTCCGAATCCTGCGGTTCACCTGCGGGTCGCTCCCGCTGGACCGGACGCTGCTGCTGGCACCTTCCGCGCGCCCCATCGACCGCACCTGTCGCCGGTACGTGGCCACGCCGGTCCAGGTCCTCGCGTTCGGCGAGCGCGCCACCGGGCTCTGGGTGGACTGGCGAAGGCGGGATCCCGCCGTGGTCATCCCGGTCGAGCGGATCGGCAGCGTCGAGGACATCCGCATCCTCCGGTACCGGCGGCTGTCCGTGCGAGCGGCGGACGCACGCCTGTCGATCCGGTATCGGGCCGAGGGACGAGAGCTGCTCGACCCTCCCCTCTGGTGGCTGCGGAAGAAGATCGGCCGGGGCGTGCGCGGCGAGGTTCCCGCCGCGGGGCTCCGCGTGGTCGGGGATGTCGAGGTCCCCGCCGGGTGGCAGGCCACGGCCACGGGCGTCGTGGCGGACGCGGGCGAGGAGGGTGCGGCGATGGTGTTCGGCGCCATGGCGGCGGCCGGGGGCACGCACCCGCCACGCGCGGTGCTGATCGCCGTCACGTCGAGTGAATTCCTGGTGATGGCCGACCCGGAAGAGGGCGCGTGCGACCCGGCAGCCATCCCCGCGATGCTCGCCGTGCCCCGCCACGCGCTGCAGGAGGTGACCGCCGACGGCGATCGGCTGGTGATCCGCTCTGCGGGCGTGGATCGGGTGCTCTCGATCGGCGCGGGGCTCGCGACCGCGGCGGCCGCGCTGGTGGGCTGCGCCGGCACGGTCAGGGCCCCGCTGCGGGCCGGTCACTGACGGGCGCGTCCGCCCGGCGGCACGCGACGGACGAGCCGCGGCGACTCGGCCGATGGACGCCACCCGTAGGCCGGATGGCCCCGTCTGGACGGGCCGGATGGCGGGTGCGGGCCACCTCGGGGCCCCGGAAGATCCGTGAGTTCCATTCCCGTTGCACAATGTCGACCGGAGATTGTCGTGTCCCCCACCGGTCCACAGTCCGTACCTGCTGCCGTGCTGCTGATGGCGTACGGCGGCCCCGAGCGCCTCGACCAGGTCGAGGCGTACTACACCGACATCCGCCGCGGCGTCGCCCCCACGCCCGAGCTGCTCGAGGAGCTGCTGGGCCGCTACCGGGCCATCGGCGGCGGATCCCCGCTGTCCCGAATCGTGGAGCGGCAGCGGTCCGCTCTCGAGGCCGAACTCCTCACCCGCGGCACGGCAATTCCCGTGTACGCCGGCATGCGCCACATCGAGCCGCGGATCGGCGGGGTGGTCGAGCGCATGGCCGCCGACGGGGTGGAGCGGCTGGCGGCGATCGCGCTGGCCCCCCAGCGCTCGTCCAGCGCGGCGGGCTACCACCAGGCCGTGGATCGCGCGATCGCCACGCTCGGAGCGTCCGCGCCGCTGGTGGCCCACGTGGAGTCCTGGCACGACCAGCCGCGCTTCGTGGAGGCGCTCGCGGCGGCGACCTCGGAGGCGCTCGCCCGGGTTCCCGATGCTGCCGGTGCGCGGGTGATCTTCACGGCGCACAGCCTGCCGGCCCGCGTCGTCGCCGAGGGCGATCCTTACCCGGACGAGGTGGCCGCCACGGCCGCCCTGGTGGCGCGGCGCCTCGGGCTCGCCGGGTACCTCGTGGCATTCCAGAGCGCGGGCCGCACGGGCGAGGCCTGGCTGGGCCCGGAGCTCCGGGACGAGATCCGCCGCGTCGCCGCCGAGGGCGTGACGCAGGTGGTGGTGTGCCCCGTCGGCTTCGTGGCCGACCATCTGGAGGTCCTGTACGACATCGACATCGAGGCCCGGGCCGTCGCCCGGTCGGTGGGCGTCGGGCTCGAGCGGGCCCGCTCGATGAACGACGATCCCACGTTCATCGCCGCGCTCGGCGACGTCGCCGTCGAGGCGCTCTTCGATCCCATCCCCCTGCCGTCGACCACAGCCTGAGCGGGCCGACCGCGAACCGAGGCCATCATGGACAACCCGCACGCTCCGCACGCCACCGTCGCAGCCCCGCCCGCACCGCGGGGAGGCCAGCCCGCCCCCGCGACGCACACGCACCCCCCGGCCGTGGGGGCCGTGCGACCGGACGGGTATGTCTTCGGCCGGGCGCCGATGCTGGTCTACTGGGAGACCACGCTCGCGTGCGGGCTCGCCTGCCGGCATTGCCGGGCCACCGCGCAGCCGGATCGCAGCCCTCTCGAGCTGACCACGGACGAGGGTCGGCGACTGCTCGACGACATCACCGCCTTCGGGCGCCCCTACCCGCACGTGGTGTTCACCGGCGGCGACCCGCTCCGCCGGCCGGACCTCGAGGAGCTGGTGGAGGCCGCGACGGCGCGCGGCATCGGCGCGTCGCTCGCCCCCGCGGTGACCCCCGACATGACCCTGGCCCGGCTCGCCGGGCTGAAGGCGGCCGGAATCCAGACCATGTCGCTCAGCATCGACGGGTCGGATGCGGCCCGTCACGACGGGTTCCGGGGGGTGCCCGGCACCTTCGCGATGACCGAACGGGCGGTCGAGTGGGCCCACCAGGTCGGCCTGCCGCTGCAGATCAACACCCTGGTGACGGACGAGACGCTGCCCGACCTGCCCGCCACCTACGCGCTGATGCAGCGGCTGGGGATCATCCGCTGGAGCCTCTTCTTCCTGATCGGGGTGGGCCGCGGGAGCGGCCTCCAGGAGATCACGCCGGCGGAGTCCGAACGGCTCAACCACTGGCTGTACGACCTCGCGCGTGAGGCCCCGTTCGCGATCAAGACCACCGAGGCCACGCACTACCGCCGCGTCGCGATTCGCCGGATGCAGGCGGAGGGACTCGACGACGGTGCCATCGCCGCGACGCCGGTCGGCCGGGGGTTCGGCGTCCGGGACGGGAACGGGATCGTCTTCATCGCCCACGACGGCGCCATCTCGCCGTCGGGGTTCCTGCCCCTCGCGGCGGGCAACGTCCGGACCGACCAGCTGGCGACCGTGTACCGCACCCACCCGGTCTTCACGAGCCTGCGCGACGTCTCCACGTTCAAGGGACGCTGCGGCCGCTGCTCCTACGTGTCGATCTGCGGGGGCTCGCGGGCGCGTGCCTACGCGTGGACGGGCGACTACCTGGAGACGGATCCCCTCTGCCCGTACGTGCCACCCGTCGGCGCAGCGCACGTCTGACGGGCCGGCACGATGCGCGTGCTGGTGATCGGGGGCGGGATCACCGGGCTGGCGGCGGCACACGCCCTGGCTCGAGCCGGGATTCCGGTCACGCTGGTCGAGGCATCCGACCGGCTGGGCGGCAAGATCCGGACCGAGCGGACGAACGGGTTCCTGGTCGAATCCGGACCCGATTCGTTCGTGAGCTACCGGCCCGCCGCGCTGCAGCTGGTCCGTGAGCTCGGGCTGGCCGACTCGGTGGTGCGGCCCGTCGCCCCGCGCGTGGTGCACATCCGCACCGGCGGCCGGTTCGTGCCGCTGCCACAGGAGATGGGGCTCGTGCTCCCCACCCACCTGCGTCCGTTCGTCACCACCTCCCTGTTCTCGCCGCTGCAGAAACTCCGCATGGGACTGGACCTGGTCCTGCCCCGCGACGGCCTGGCGCGCGACACGGCGGTGGGCGTCTACCTCCGCCGGCGCCTGGGCCCCGCGCTGGTGGACCGGCTGGCGGGCCCGTTGCTCGGAGGCGTGTACGGGACCTCGATCGACGAGCTGAGCCTGCTCGCGGTGGTGCCCCAGCTCCGTGACGCCGAGCGCGATCACCGCAGCCTGTTCCTGGCGAGCCTGGCCGCCGGCCGGGCACGGCGATCGGGTGGGGAGTCGCCGTTCGTCACGCTGGCGGGTGGCACGGGGCAGCTGATCGAGGCGCTGGTGGATGCGCTGGGTCGATCGCCCGAGGTCGACCTCCGCCTGCGGACGCCGGTGGCGCGCCTGGAGCGTCAGGGCACCGGCGTGGAGGCGCGCCTCGCGACCGGCGAGACGCTTCGCCCCGACGCCACCATCCTGACCGTCCCCGGTCCGGAGGCGGCCTGGCTGCTCGACGACGTGGCACCGGTGGCGGCAGCGGGCATCCGGACGATCCCGCACGGGACGACCGCGGTGGTGTCGCTGGGGTACCGGGCGGACCAGTTCGCGACGCCGCCCACCGGGCACGGGTTCCTGGTTGCCGCCGGCGAGCCGCTGTCGATCGACGCCTGCACCATCAGCTCGTCGAAGTGGCCGGGCCGGGCGCCGGACGGCATGGTGCTCATCCGCGCGTTCATCGGCTCCCGCAGCGGCCGGGCCGGTGGGATGGACGACGAGGCAGTGGTGGCCGCGGCGGTCCGCGACGTGGCCGCGACGCTTGGCGCGCGCGGTGCCCCGGCGCTGGCGCGCCTCGCAAGGCTCACGGGCCAGATGCCGCAGTACACGGTGGGCCACCTCGACCGGGTGGCGCGGATCTTCGCCGGCCTGGAGGGCGTGCCGGGCGTGTTGCTCGCCGGCGCGCCGTACCGCGGCGTCGGCATCCCGGACTGTGTCGCACAGGGCCAGGCCGCGGCGCGAGCGGCCGGCGAGTTGATGGGGGAAGCGCGCGACTGAGCCGCGTGCGCGGCCCGGCACCGATACGATCTCGACAGGAGGGTTTCTCATGCTGGTGTGCGTGCCCGTGGCGGGCGACGGACAGATCGACCCGCGGTGGGGGCGAGCGGCGCGTGTGGCGATCGCCGACGTGGCGGGGGGCGCCCTGGCAGGCTGGCGAGAGTTCGACGTCGCGTGGGACGACCTCCATGACCAGGGCTCGGAGGGCGGGCATCACGCCCGGGTGGCCCGCTTCCTGAAGGAGCAGGGCGTCCAGGTCGTCCTGGCGCATCACATGGGTCCCGACATGCTGCACATGCTCGAGCGGATGGGCCTGTCCGTACGCCTGGGCGTCGGCGGGGACGCGCGGGCGGCAGTCATCGCGGCCGGCGAGGCCGGCCCGAGCTGAGGCAACGCGACGCCGGGCACCGCTCGACGGACCCTGCGGGCCGGCGTCCAGGCTGGCCGATGGTCGATCCCGCACAACGCAGCCGGTCGACCACGGCGAAGGCGCCCCGGCTGCTGCCGGGGCGCCTTCGCGGGATCGCCTGGGACGGGAACGATCCCGCGTCAGGGCGTGGCCAGATCGCTCACGAGCTTCGCGACGTCGGGGGTGCCCCAGCCCGAGGCGGGGTCGTAGCCGGTGGCGGCGTTGAAGCCGACCGGGGTGCCGGCGAGCTGGTTGTTGCCGACGGTGATGTCGTGGAAGTCGGCGGCGTACGCCCCGCTCTCCGCGAGCTTGTAGAGCGGAGGATTGAGGAAGCCCAGCGGGCCGCGCCCGGCGCTCGCGCGGGCCTGGTTCGCGAGCGCGGCGATCGCCGCCCACTGCGGTGAGCCGGCGCTGGTGCCGCCGAAGACGACCCACAAGGGCGTCCCGAGGGCGCTGTACGCGGCCAAGACGCCGCCATTCACCGCGGCGTTGTAGCTCACGTCGGGGATCGTGCGCGAGGAAAGGCCAAGGCCCTCCTGGTAGGAGGGCACCCCGAAGAGGAGGCTGGGCGCGCCGCCGGTCGCGGCGTCGATCGGGGCACCCTCGTTCCAGACCTGCTCACCGCCGTAGCCAGCCGGCGTGCAGCCGGAGGGCACGCCCGGGCGGGCGCCCACGCTGCAGGTGCCGCTGAACGTCACCAGGCCAGAGGAGCAGGTGCCGCCGCTGCAGTTGAGGTTCGAACTGCCGACCGCGTAGTAGGGGTTGCCCTCGGTTCCGCCGACCGCGGTGACCAGCGGGTCGGAGGCCGGGAAGCCCGCGTTGGCGACGGAGGTCCCGTTCGTCGCGCCGGAGTCCCCGGCCGAGGCGAAGACCGTGATGCCGGCCTGCTCCGCCGCCCGGTAGTTCGCCTCCGCCTGGAGGAGCTGCGCGTTGTTCGCGCGGAGGCCCGCCTCCGGTGAGCCGAAGCTCTGCGACATGATGCTGCCCGGGAACATCCGGATCGCGGCGGCCTCCACCGCGTTGATCGAGTCGCCGGCGGGCGAGGGCGCCACGTCGAGCACGATGTTGGCGCCGGGCGCGATCGCGTGCGACCACTCGACGTCGAGCGTGGTCTCTTCGCTCCAGCCCAGCTCGTCGAGCTTGGCGTTGTGCGGGTTGAAGGTGGGGCAGCCAAGCGGGCAGAGGACCTGGAACGACGGCGGCGCCGCGATGTCGAACGTCGCGTCGAAGGTGGCCAGGTCCTGCCGGATCGTCGGGCTGCCGTAGGCGTCGACGATCACGATCGTCTGGCCACCGCCATCGAGGGTGGTCGGAACGTCGTAGGCCGTGCGGATGAAGGCCGGCGAGTAGCAGATCAGCGAGACGACGGCCGGGTTGGCCGACGAGCAGTACGGGACGTCGTGGGGGACCACGCCGTTCGAGCTGACCAGCACGTGGGGCGGGTTGGCCGTGTAGATGATGTCGGCGTTCGAGGGGCCGGCGGCCAGCGCCGGGGACCCGGCGAGGGCCACGATCGACGCCGCCGCGAGCAGCGGCAGCAGGCGGAGCAGGACGTGTCGCATGCAACCCTCCAGGTGCGCCGCGGACTCGGGAACCCTGGCCCCGGATGTCCGGGCACGGTCCATCTCGCGGGCGGGCGCACCACCGGCCCCGACGGTCCAGGGTGACCGTGGCAGGGACACGCGCCCCACAGCCTCCCGCGAATGGTTCCCAGCGTACGGGTGCTCGCCCTATTGGCGAATCACGGGATCATCTCGGTGCGCATCGCCAGCCTATGGATCCCATCGCACCGTGGCCCCCCGTCGCGGTCGCGGGCTGGCTCCCCGCGTCGGGCCGGTCCGGTGGTCGGAGGCAGTACCCGCCCTGGTGCTGGGCAGGATGCTGCGCACAGCGCCCTGGTCTGCAAGCCTCGGAGGGGGGCGCTGTGGTCAGCGGCCGACCAGCAGACCGCGACCTCCCGAGATCAACAGGATCAGGCCTCCGGCCCCTACCAGCGGCAGCGTGCCGATCACGATGCCCACGACCAGGACGATCGCGCCGATGGTGGCGCCCAGCCACCACGGCCCCCGCAAGTTCAAAGGTGATCTCCTTGGTTGTCAGCGCCTAGTGACCGGCATCCTTCGCGAACAGGCCCACCGGGCAGGCCACGCCCGTCCCGTGATCGGGACAGTACCCGTCCGGGTTCTTCGCAAGGTACTGCTGGTGGTAGCCCTCGGCGAAGTAGAACGCCGGCGCGTCGCGGATCTCGGTCGTGATCGGGCCGTAGCCGGCCGCCGCGAGCTCGCGCGCATACGCGTCGCGCGAGGTCTCGGCCTCGCGGAGCTGCCCATCCGAATGGGTGAAGACCGCGGAGCGGTACTGCGTGCCCATGTCGTTGCCCTGGCGGTTGCCCTGCGTCGGGTCGTGGTTCTCCCAGAAGCGCCGCAGCAGCTCACCAAAGGACACGATGCGCGGATCGAACACGACACGGACCGATTCGGCGTGTCCCGTCCGCCCGGAGCACACCTCCTCGTAGGTCGGATTGGGCGTGAACCCGCCCGCATACCCGACGGCCGTGACG
>JAKAMV010000374.1 GCA_021812735.1 Chloroflexota bacterium
CCAGGCCCACGAGGCCGAAGGCCGTCTCGCACAGCTCGCGGACGGTGTGCATCTCGCCGGTGGCCACCACGTAGTCGTCCGGCACGCCCTGCTGGAGCATCAGCCACATCGCCTCCACGTACTCCTTGGCGTAGCCCCAGTCGCGCCTGGCGTCGAGGTTGCCGAGGTACAGGTGCTCCTGCTCGCCCCTGAGGATGGCGGCCACGCCCTGGGTCACCTTGCGGGTCACGAAGGTGCCGCCCCGCCGCGGGCTCTCGTGGTTGAACAGGATCCCGTTGGACGCGTGCAGCCCGTAGGCCTCGCGGTAGTCCACCGTGAGCTGGTGCCCGAACACCTTGGCCACGGCGTACGGCGAGCGCGGGTTGAACGGGGTGGTCTCCCGCTGCGGCCGCTCCAGCACCCTGCCGAACATCTCCGAGCTGCCGGCCTGGTAGAAGCGGACAGGCCAGTCGGCACCGCGGATGGCCTCCAGCATTCGGAGCGTCCCCATGGCCACCGTCTCGGCGGTGAACTCGGGCATCTCGAAGCTCACCTTGACATGGCTCTGGGCACCCAGGTTGTAGACCTCGTCGGGCTTGATCCGCCACAGGTGGCCCATCAGCGAGGAGCTGTCGGTCAGGTCCGCGTAGTGCAGGAACAGCCGGGTCTCGTGCTCGTGGGGATCGCGGTACAGGTGGTCGATCCGCTGGGTGTTGAACTGGCTGCTCCGGCGGATCAGGCCGTGCACCTCGTAGCCCTTGTCCAGCAGCAGCTCCGCCAGGTACGAGCCGTCCTGGCCAGTGATGCCGGTGACGAGGGCGACACGGCGCCCGCCTGGGGCACTCATGCCGCTGCCGCTGCTCGAGCCGGGACCCTGCCGGCCACGGCGTCCACGAACGCCGATGCCCGCTCGAGGCACGCTGCGGCCGAGGTGGTGCCCGCCGCGTAGGCCGTGCCGGCGGCGCCCAATCGCTTCGCCAGTCCCGCGTCCGCCCGCAGGGTGCCGAGCGCGGCCAGCAGGGCGCCGGGATCGCCGGCCGGGGCCACCAGCCCGGCGCCGGACCGCGCCACCTCGCCCGCCGTCGGGCCGTCCGGCGGCACGGCGGCGACGATCGGACGGCCGCTGGCGAAATACGAGGTGAGCTTGCTCGGCAGCGACATGTCCAGCTGCGTCGCCCGCTCCGACAGCAGCAGGACGTCGGCGGCCGCCATCAGGCTTGCGTGGATGCCGTCGGGCTGCACGCCCAGGAAGTCCACATTCGGCAGGCCGGCCGCCAGCTCGCGGACCGCGTCGGCGCGGCTGCCGCCCCCCGACAGCACGAAGCGCACCGGCTCGTGGGTCGCGGCGGCCCGGCGGGCCGCGTCCACCACCTGCTCCAGGCCCTGCTTGAACCCGATGTTGCCGGCGTGGAGGGCCACCTGCCGGCCGTCGTTCCACCCGAACCGGGCCCGGACCTCGTCCGCCGACAGGGTGGGAGCCGGCACGCGGCTCCAGTTGGGGACGTGGTGGATCCGGTGCTCCGCGACGCCGGCCCGGCGCAGGTACGGGACGAATGCCGTGGCGACCACCGCCACCGCGCTTGCCCCGGACGCCGCCCACCGCTCGGCAGCGCCGGTGGCGCGGGCGACCGAGCCGCCGCCGGGCACCCCGGACTGGGCGGCCGCGGGACCCATGAGGTCCTGGAACAGCAGGCCGTACGGACGGTCGAACCGGGCTGCCAGAAGCCGGGCGAGCAGCGCCCCCGACAGGCTGGGCACGACGCCCACCACCACGTCGGGCGCCGGCAGCGCCAGGCCCGCGACGAGGCCCGTGAGGCCGAAGGTGCCCTCGTAGGCCGCGCGGCGGATCGCGGACTGGCTGCGCGGGACGTAGTGGGCGGCACGCACCACCGTGACGCCATCGAGCCTCGCGCGGCTCCACAGGCGGCGTGGCGTGCCGCGGGCGACACGCCACGCCGGATAGTGGGGCAGGCCCGTGAGCACGGTGACGTCGTCCCCCTGCCGCGCGAGGTGCTCGGCGAGCCCCGCCGTGTACGGCCCGACTGCCGTGAGCTCCGGCCGGTAGTTGATCCCCACCAGCAGGACGCGCCGGCCGTCGTCCCCTCGGGGTGTCACGCCCGTTCCGCCTTTCTCGTCGGCAGGGCGCGGCCGCGCCCCCCCTCCGCGTCCTCCTCCTTGCCGTCCGAGCCGTAGCCGCCGTAGTAGTCGTAGTAGTAGTAGTCGCCGGACATCGACTTCGACAGGCGGTTGAGCGCCACACCCAGCACGCGGGCGCCCACTTTGGCCAGGGCATCGCGCCCGTTGCAGACGGCGGCCCGGCGGGTCCTGCCCGCGTCCACCACCAGGACGGTCCCGTCAACCATCGACGACAGGATGGCCGCGTCGGTCACGGCCTGGAGCGGCGGGCTGTCGATGACGATGTAGTCCGCGCTGGCCGAGATGAGGTCGAGGACCGCCTTCATGCGGGCGGACCGGATGAGCTCGGCCGGGTTGGGGGCCAGCGGCCCGGTGGTCACGATGCGCAGGTTCTCCTGCTCGCAGGCCTGCGCCACGTCATCCACGGTCGTGCCCTCGTCGAGCAGCAGGCTGGTGAGCCCGTCCACGTTCTGGAGGCCGAAGATCGTGTGGATGTCCGGCTTGCGCAGGTCGCAGTCCACCAGGATGGTGGACAGGCCGGCCTGGGCGAACACCGCGGCCAAGTTACTGGCGGTGGTGGTCTTCCCCTCGCCCGGGATCGAGGAGGTCACCAGGATCCTGCGGGCGGGCGCGTCGATCGACGCGAACTCGAGGTTGGTCCGCAGTGTCCGGTAGGCCTCGGCCGCCGGGGATCTCGGGTAGAGGATCGAGGCCAGCCGGTACATGGGGGCGCGCTTGCTGTCGCCCTGCATCCGGATGATCGCGCCTAGCGTCGGGAGGCCCACCGCATCCTCAACGTCGCCAACGCCCTTGAGCGTGTCGTCGAGGTACTCCATCAGGAACGCGGCGCCCACCGCGAGCAGCAGGCCCGCGAGAGCCACCAGGACGGTGTTGAGCAGCACGCGGGGGCTGGACGGCGTGGTGGGCGGCAGCGCCGGGTTGACCACGGTCAGCAGGCTGGTACCGCTGGTGGAGCTGAACCCGAGCAGCGTGCTGTAGGTGTTGTGGAGGCTGACCAGCTGCCCTTGGAGCGCCTGCAGCCGGGCGTCCTGGCCGGGCGTGCGGGTGGCCAGGCCCGACAGGCTCTGCGCCTCGGCCTGGGCGGCCTCGATCTGCTGCTGGACCGACGCCAGGTCCTTGTCCACGAACGACTGGACCGCTGAGTTCCGGCCGTTCACGGCCGGCGACTCGGCGATCAGCTCGTCGGCGATAGCGTTGGCGATGGCGGCCGCGTGGCCCGGGTCGGCGTACTCGACGGTGATCGTGATCATGCTGCTGTCGGCCGGGGCGTCGGCCTTGACCGCCTGACCCAGCTGGTCGGTGGTGGTGTTCAGCTGCTCCCGGTCGATCACTTTGGAGAGCACCGGTTCGGTGTCCACCAGGTTCGCGTACGTCTGCGACAGCCGCGCGCTGGCCAGCAGCCCGTTGTAGTCCGGGCTGGTGGCTTGCAGCGACTGCCCGACCATCAGGGTCACGCTCGCCGAGTACACCTTGGGCAGCGCGGAGCTGACCAGGAACGCCGCCCCGCCGGACAGCAGGACTGCCGCCGCCAGGAGCCACGCCCACCGGCGCAGGACGGACAGGCTCCGTCGGGTATCCATCTAGCAGGGGACCTCCATGATGGCGGCACGGCTGGAGCGGCGCGCAACCCCGCCCGGCGGGCGTCCGCTGGGCGGGGCGGGTGGCCGACGGGTCATGGCGCGGGCTCCGTCAGGCGGTAGCGGACGGCGACCGTGATGTCCCGGTCGAGCGTGGAGGCGGCGCTGAGGGTGAGCCCGCGTTCGGTCAGGCCCGCGCTGCGGTCAACCACGGTCGCTCCGGCAGGAAGGTTGATGGCGATGTCCAGCGGCCCGGGCAGCAGGCCCGGCTGCTTCTGGATCGTCAGATAGTACGTGAAGACGCCGTCCGCCCCCAGATCGGACGCGTATGGGCTGATCCAGTCGTATCGGAGCCGTCCGGTCCCGGGCGGGATGCGGAGGTAGTTGCCGAACACCGTCCGGCCGGCCTCGTCCCCCACATCGGCCGGTGCCGTCAGCGCCTGCAGCGTGCCCCCGCTCACCTGCTGGATCCGGCTCCGCTCCGGGACCAGGAGCCGGAAGTACATCCCCAGCTCGCGGGCCTGGCCGACGCCGGGCAGCGCACGGTACGGGGCGGCAGCCGGCGTGTCGATGGCGTTCAGCCAGGTGATCCCCAGGCTGTCGTGCGCGTTGCCCAGCGGGTCCAGGGCCACCGACAGGTCGAGGGACCGCGTGGTCACGGCGTTGAGCTTCGAGGCGGGCGCCACATTGCTGTCCACGGGGTAGAGGTAGTCCCCGGCGACGGCGCGCACGGCACCGTCGATGCCCAGCCTCGCCGCCTCCGCCTCGGCCGCCGGGTCGCTGAACCATGCCTGGAGGAGCCGTCCGCTGCGGAGGGCGTCACCTTGGCCCGCCAGGTCGAGCCACTTGTCAGGCGGCATCGAGAACAACGCGGCGAACAGCGCGTCCGCGAAGTCGGACAGGAATGCCTTGCGGTTCGCCGTGGTGCCGGGCCGGGGCTCGCGCGTGTTCTGGAGCACCTTGAGCGTGGTCTCGCCGCTCGCGATGGTCACCCCGTAGCCGGGCACGGTGACGGGGCCGGCGACGGAGAGCAGCTCGTCGATCGTCCCGGTGGTGATGGCGACCACGCCGTCCACCGCACCCGGGCCGCCCTCGTTCCGGTACAGCCTCGCCGCCTCCTGGGCGCTGGTCGGGAAGTCCGGCGACCAGTTGGCGTCGGCCAGCTGCCACGGCTGCTTGGGCCCCAGCAGGTACCGCTCGAGCGCGGGGGGCGGGGTGACGAAGGGGTACGCCCAGGGCAGGTCCAGCGCGAACACGTCCTGGAAGTGGCGCTCCGTGATCCGCCCGCCGTCGAAGGCGATGATCCCGAAGCTGCCGATGAAGCCGCCCGTGGGGCGGAGCTCGGCCGGGTCCTGGGTGAGGACCAGGTACCGTTTCGGGGTCCCCCAGCCCAGGATCGTCGGCAGGACGTCCTGGAGCTGCGCGAACTCCGCGAGCGCCGGCTGGTACGCGCGGATCCTGCCCAGGAGCTGGTCCCGGATGTCCCCGATCGGCGCGGGCAGATGCGCGGGCGTGGCCGCCAGGATGGTGTCGGCCCGGTCCATCGCGCCCTCGATGGCCAGGACGTCGCTCCGCCCGGTGGCCATCAGCGCCACGAGCTCGGCCAGGGACGACGCGCCCTGGGCGCTGGCCGCCTGTTGCTCCTTGATCGTGACGAACCGATCGGCCAAGGCCATGGCGTGGTCGGCCGCCTGCACCAGCGCGTCGCCCGCGGCGGCCACGCCGTCCGCGCCCGCAACTGCGTCCCGCGTCGGCGGGAGCACCCGCGCGAGGGCCACCAGGGGATCGTGCGCGAGCAGGTCGTCCACGGTGGCGAGGTTGCGCCGGGCGTCGTCGAGTCTCGCATTGAGCGCGCCCAGGTCTGGCCGGCCGATCCCCAGGCCCGAGGCCTTGAGCTGGGCCGCCATGGCATCGGCGTCGGCCCTGACCGCGCGGGCGGCGTCTAGCGCCGGCAGATACCGCGTCACGGCGAGCGCCGCGGCGACGGCCGCCAGGGCCACGACAAGCGCCACGGAGAGCGCCAGGGCGCGGCGGCGGCTGTGGGCCGGGTCCCTTCCGGCAGGCGCGCTCACGGCACCGCGCTGGGGCTCGCCGTCGACCCCGTGCTGCCCATCGGCTCCGCAAGCACGATGAACCGGGGGGACACGGCGGTGTTGCCGGTGGAGGTCTGGAGTGTCAGACGCTCCGGCGGCGTGGGATCCGTGTACTGCATGGCGTTCCAGGCCACCTTGGGCAGGACATCGGTGACCTGGTAGAGGGCCTCGGATCCGTCCGCCAGCTCGAGCGTGACCACATCGCCGGGCTGGGCGCCCCACAGGGCGAGGAACATGCCGACCTGGGCATGGGCGTAGATGTAGATGTTGACGCCGCCGTGCGGCCAGCCGGTGCCGGGGTAGTGGGCCGCCTTGTACATCGGGGCCTCGTAGCCGTCACCCTCGACAATCGGCAGGTCGATGCCGAGCCGCTCGATCTTGATTCGGCGCGCGACCACGCCAACCGATCCGCCCAGCGAGGCGCTGGGCCCGGCGATCGGGGGGAGCGACGCGGGGGCGGAGTCCGCCGGAGCCCACGAGACCAGCGGCAGCGAGGGCAGGCCGCCCGACGGCGGGGCGCTCGGTGCAGGTGATGCCGCCGCCGTCGGCGGCGCAGCGCCCCCGGCCGACCCGAGTGCCATGACGGCGGCGGCGAGAGCGACCACGACACCGAGCCCCAGCAGGGCGATCGAATACGGGCTGGAGTCAACGCCGACGCGCCGGAGGACCCTCGAGACGCGTGACCGGCGACGACGGCGTGGCCCGTGCGGCGCGGACGTCACCGCCCGTCACCGCGCGCAGCGCGCGGTTGGGACAACCTGGCCATTGGATCCGGTCGTTTCGCCTAGCGGTCTCGCGGCCCGGAGGCCGCGGCGAGTGTCGTCAACGGCGGTTCGCGGAGAGGCGCCTCAGGATGATGCCCGCCCCGAGGAGGACGGCGACGGCCGCGAGGGCGACGGCGATCCCGGAGGTCGTCCCGGTATCAGCGGCGACGTCCGTGCGCGGCAGCCCCCGCCCTGTCGTGGTCACCGACACGGTGCCTGACACTAGGTCGGCGACGGCGCCGATCACCACCGTGTGGGGCGTGCATGCCAACACGGCATGCGTCGTGGCCACGCCGGTTGAGCCGGTGGAGGCGGACGCCGAGGTCAACTTGTCGCCCGACACGCTACCGGAGTTGAAGGACCACGTGACTGGCTGGCCGGAGATTGGCGATCCCTGGGCGTCCTCGACCAGTGCCGAGACGGCGATCTGCACTCCGCAGCTCTGCTGGGCACTCGGGCCGGACACCGAGACCGTAGCAGCAACCTGGCCGGCGTACCCGAGTGCCAGCCCAGAACTGACGGCGGCGAGGAGCACCCCCAAGGCCAATGCACGAGTGGCGGCGACCTTGATCGACATTTCCTCTTCTGACCCCCGGGCTCGCAGCCCCGTCTAGTCGGCCGGACCGCACCCGCTGCCGCCGCCGACCCCGGCAACCATAACAGACGGCCGACAGGCGCGACAGCCCCCCAAACGCGTTACAACTGCCCGGGACTTTGGGTCGCCCCGACCGGGGCGCCGTCCACACGGGCCCGGTTAGGGAATCACCAGCACGCTGCCCGTCACGATCTGGTTGGGGTCCTTGATCCCGTTCGCCTTGGCGATGGCCTGCGGCGTCACACCGTACCTCGCCGCGATGCTGGTCAGGGTCTCGCCGCGCAGGACGGTGTGGGTGCGCAGCGAGGCCCGGGGTGCCGCCGATTCGGGCGCCTGGCTGCGCGCTACGACCTGCGACGCGGACGGCGACGTCGCCGGCGTCGGCGCGGACGGAGTCGGAGCCGGCGTCGGCGCGGCCGTGAGGCCGGCGGACGGCGCGGCCGTGAGGCCGGCGGACGGCGCTGCCGCCGGGCTCAGCCCGGGCAACACGCCGCCGGGCGCCGTCGCCGACGAGCCCAGCCCACCGAGCGCGACCCCCACGCCGAACCCGATGGCCCAGACAAGAAGGAGGCCGAGCGCGAACCGGACGAGGCCGACACCGCAGCCCCGCGCAGAGTCGCGTGCGCCCAGGGGCCGGATCGGGCCGATCACCCGCGTCGGGCCTGGCGGTGCGGCGGGCGCCGACCGGGAGGTGGCGGCCGCTTCCAGATACCGCGGGCACTGGAGGTGCGCCATCGTGAGGCACGTGGCCGCTTGGCTCGCCGTGTCCACCCGGGCGTAGTGGACGGCGCTGTGGCAGCCCTGCGCCGTCGACGGGTAGAGAAACCGCGTCGCCGGGTCGGCGCGGAGGCCGAGATGCGGGCACAGCAGGCGGCCGACCGGAGCGCTCATGCGCGGAACCGAGATCCGGCTGCCTGGCACGCCGGGAACCAGGCCGGTCGCGCCACCTGGGGGCCGTCGGTCGCCATCTCAGCCACCAGCGGTCGCCTCCGCGAGGTAGCGGCGCGCGTTCGCCCCCTTGACCGCCCGGATGTCCTCCTCGTACTTGAGGACCACGCCCAGCGTCTCGTCGACCGTGTCGCCGTCGAGCTCGGTCGCGCCGAGCGACAGCAGCGCGGCGGCCCAGTCGAGCGTCTCGGCGACGCCCGGCACCTTGGTGAGGTCGGCCGTGCGCAGGCGGTGGACGAAGGCGACCAGGTCGCGGGCGAGCGCGGCTGGCGCGTCGGGCACGCGGGTCGAGACGATCTCGAACTCCTTCTGCGCCGTCGGGAAGTCGATCCAGTGGTAGAGGCAGCGGCGCTTGAGGGCGTCGTGGACCTCGCGGGTCCGGTTCGAGGTGAGGACCACCCGGGGCGCCTGGGCGGCCCGGATCGTCCCGATCTCGGGGACCGTGACCTGGAAGTCCGACAGGATCTCGAGCAGGTACGCCTCGAACTCCTCGTCGGCGCGGTCGATCTCGTCGATCAAGAGCACAGGCGGCACGCCGTCCTGCGCCTCGAGCGCCTGGAGCAGCGGCCGCTTGAGGAGGAACTCTGGCCCGAAGATGTCG
>JAKAMV010000375.1 GCA_021812735.1 Chloroflexota bacterium
CGCTTGAACCCCCGCAGCTTCGGGATCCGTTGCGAGGCGGGTGTCTGGCCCCCTTCGAACCAGGCCGGGATGGTGCCCCCGGTGCGCGCCTTCTGACCCTTGGTCCCGCGGCCCGCCGTCTTGCCCTTGCCGGCCGCGATGCCGCGGCCGACGCGCGTGCGAGGGGTATGCGACCCCTCAGCGGGGCGCAAGTCGTGCAGCTTCATGCCTCTCCCTCCTCGGACGCCGGCTCGCTCGGCTGGGCCCCAGGCGCCGCGGGTGCCCCAGGAGGCGCCCCATCGACAGCCGGCGCAGTCGCATCGGCTGCGGGGACCGTCGTCGCGCCCCGCGCCGTCGTGGCCGGCTCGGCGGTCGTCGCGGGAGCGCGGCGGCGCGCACGCGCCGCCGCAGGCGAGGGTGCCGGGACCGCCTCGACCTCGACGAGGAACCGGACGGCACGCACCATGCCGCGGATGGCGGGGTTGTCCGGAAGCTCCACCGTCTCGTGCAGCCGGTGCAGGCCGAGCGCGCGGACCGTGCCGCGAGTCTTGGCCGTGTAACTGATCGGGCTCTTGCGCAGGCGAACGCGCAGCTTATCGGGCATCGGCAGCCACCTCCGTGGTCGGCTGACCGCTGATCACGCTGCGCAGCGGCACGCCACGCTGCGCTGAGATCTCCTCTGCGCTGCGCAGGCTGCGCAGCGCCTCGAGCGTCGCGCGGGTTACGTTCACCGGATTGGTCGAGCCGAGCGACTTCGACAGAATGTCGCGGATCCCCGCCGACTCCACCACGGCGCGCACCGAGCCGCCCGCGATGACGCCGGTCCCCTGCGAGGCCGGCCGCAGCAGTACGTTGCTGGCCCCGAACCGGACCCGCACCTCGTGCGGGATGGTGGTGCCCACGAGCGGCACGCGGATGAGGTGCTTCTTGGCGTCCTCGACGCCCTTTCGGATGGCCTCGGGCACTTCGCCGGCCTTGCCGAGCCCGACGCCGACATGGCCGGCGCCGTCGCCGACCACGACGACCGCACTGAAGCTGAAACGCCGGCCGCCCTTGACGACCTTGGCGACGCGGTTGATCTGGACGACGCGTTCCTCGAGCGTCAGCCTGGCTGGGTCGATCCTCGCCAACGGTGGCTCCTTTCCGATCCCTAGAAGTCGAGACCCGCTTCGCGGGCCGCGTCGGCGAGCGACTTCACGCGTCCGTGGTAGCGATAGCCCGCCCGATCGAAGACCACCCGCTCGACGCCAGCCGCCTTCGCCCGTTCGGCGATCAGCCGGCCGACGGTCCGGGCGCGTTCAGTCTTGGTCGCCTCGAGCGAGCGGATCTCCGGCTCGAGCGACGAGGCCGCGGCCAGCGTGTGGCCGGCGCTGTCGTCGATGACCTGGGCATAGATCTGGTCGATGCTGCGGAAGACGGCCAGGCGCGGCCGCGCCGCCGTCCCCCGCAGGGTGAGACGGATCCGCTCGTGGCGCTTCTGGCGCGCGGCGCTCCGGGAAGGTGCCTGGGCCATATCGGTCGTCGTACTCCTACGGATGCCGCGGGCCCGTGCTGGGCCCGCCGTGACTCACTTCTTGCCGCCGATCTTGCCGGCCTTGCCGGCCTTGCGGCGGATCAGCTCGCCGGCGTAGCGCACACCCTTGCCCTTGTAGGGCTCCGGCTTGCGCGCCGCCCGGATCTGGGCGGCCACCTGGCCGACCAGCTCCTTGTCGATCCCCACGACCGCCAACCGCGTCGGGTTCTCCAGCTCGAAGCTGATCCCGGCCGGGGGCTCGATCTCGACGGGATGGCTGTAGCCCAAGCTGAGCTGCAGCTTCTCGCCCACCTTCTGGGCCCGGTACCCGACGCCCGTGATCTCGAGCGGCTTGCGATACCCGGTCGTGACGCCGGCGACCATGTTCGCCACCAGGGTGCGGGTGAGCCCGTGGAGCTCGCGCGAGCGCTTGTCGTCGCGCGGGCGCTCGATGCGCAGGGCCGCGTCCTCGCGGACCACCGTCAGCTCGGGGGCGAGCTCGCGATGCAGTTGCCCACGTGGGCCAGTGACCGTGATCGACGAGCCGTCCAGCGCCACGTCGACGCCGGGTGGGATCGGAATGGGGAGTCGTCCGATACGTGACATGACGGCCTACCAGACGTACGCCAGGACTTCGCCGCCGAGCTGGGCCTTGCGGGCCTGCGCGCCGGTCATGATCCCCTGGCTGGTGCTGACGATGACGATGCCGAGGCCGCCCAGGACACGCGGGATGTCGGTCTTGCGCGCATAGACGCGCAGGCCGGGCTTGCTGATGCGCTTGAGCCCCGAGACCACCGGGGCCTTGCCGCCTACATAGCGGAGCGTGATGCGCAGCATCGCCCGCGGACCGTCGCGAGTCTCGTCGACGTCGGCGATGAAGCCTTCCTCCTTGAGGATCCGGGCGATCTCGCGCTTGGTCCGCGACGCCGGGACGAGGACCTCGGGATGGCGCGCCCGGCTCGCATTGCGGATGCGGGTCAGCATGTCGGCGATCGGGTCGGAGACGTTCATCGGTTCACCAGCTCGACTTCGTCACGCCCGGGAGCATCCCAAGCAGCGCCCGCTCGCGGAAGCAGATGCGGCAGAGCGCAAAGCGGCGCATGTAGCCGCGCGGCCGGCCGCAGACGAAGCACCGGTGGTGCTCCCGGACCTTGAACCGGGCTGGGCGCTTCGCCTTGGCGATCATCGATTTCTTGGCCATCTGTGGTCCCTCCCGCGCCGCTAGCCGGCGAAGGGCATGCCGAGGAGCTCGAGCAGCTTCTTCGATTCCTCGTCGGTCTTCGCCGTCGTCACGATGCTCACCTCGAGCCCGCGCAGACGGTCCACCTTGTCGTAGTCGATCTCGGGGAAGGCGAGCTGTTCGCGCAGCCCGAGCGAGTAGTTGCCGCGCCCGTCGAACGAGCGGGACGGAACGCCGTGGAAGTCACGGATGCGCGGCAGGGCGAGCTGCGTGAGGCGCTCCAGGAAATCCCACATGCGGTCGCCGCGCAACGTCACTTTGGCGCCGATCGCGTTGCCGGTGCGGAGCCGGAACTGTGCGATCGAGCGCTTAGCCCGCGTCACGATCGGTTTCTGTCCGGTGATCGCAGTCAGGTCCGCGACCGCGGCGTCGAGCGCCTTGGCGTTCTGCAGCGCCTCCCCGAGCCCGATGTTGACCACGACTTTCTCGACACGCGGCACCTGCATCGGGTTCCCGTAGGCGAACTCCTTCTGCAGCGCCGGAACGACCTCCTCGCGGTAGCGCCGCTTCAGCTCGCTCATGCCTTCACCTCGCGCGCGAGCGGCTCGCCGCAGCGGGCGCAGACCCGGACGCTCGCGCCGGTGGCCAGCGTGGCATGGCGGACCCGGGTCGGATGGCCGCACGAAGGACAGACGACCATCACGTTGCTGATCGCCAGCGGCATCGTCTTGTCGAGGATGCCGCCCTGCTGGATCTGCGGCGCGGACTCGTTGCGGCCCTGGATCGTGCGTGGCTTGGTATGCCGCTTCGAGACGTTGACGCCCCCTACGATGACGCGATCGGGCCGCACGACGCGCTCGACCACGCCGCGCTTCCCAATATCCTTGCCGGTCAGCACGACCACCTGGTCGCCCCGCCGGATCTCCGGCACTTTCGTACTGTGCTTCACGACCTCGCCCGGCATCGCTAGAGCACCTCCGGCGCGAGCGATACGATCTTCATGTAGTTGCGGTCACGCAGCTCACGTGCCACGGGACCAAAGATCCGCGTGCCGCGTGGGTTGCCCTGGTTGTTGATCAGCACCGCCGCGTTCTCGTCGAAGCGGATGTAGCTGCCGTCGGGTCGCCCGTACTCCTTGGCGGTTCGCACCACCACCGCGCGCACCACGTCGCCCTTCTTGACCGCGGCGTTCGGGATCGCCTGCTTGACGCTGGCGATGATCACATCGCCGACCTCGGCGGTCGTCTTGCTCGAGCGGCCCATGATGCGGATGCACTGGATGGTGCGGGCGCCGGTGTTGTCGGCGACCTTGAGCCGGCTGTACTGCTGGATCATGCAGTCGCCCCCCCGGAGGGGGCCTCCTCATGTCGGCCCGGATGAGCGGCCGCGTGGATCGCCTCGGCGGTCGAGGCCTCCTCCGCCACCAGCTGGTCGGCCGCGCCATCGGTCGCGCGCTGCACGATCTCGACGAGGCGCCAGCGCTTGGTCGCGCTGAGCGGCCGCGACTCTTCGATGCGCACCGTATCGCCGATACGGGCCTCGTTGTGCTCGTCGTGGGCCTTGAACTTGGTGGTCAGCCGGACCACACGCTTGTAGAGCGGGTGGCGGGAGAGCCGCTCTACGGAGACCACGATCGTCTTGTCCATCTTGTCGGAGACCACCCGCCCCACCTTGGTCTTCCGTTGCCGTTCCACTCTCACTCCGCTCATCGCCCCACCTCCGCCGTCGCCCGTCCGAGACGACGCTCGGTCTGGACGGTCAGGATGCGAGCGATCCGCTTGCGCGTGCTCCTGATCTGGTTGTAGTCGCTCAACTGACGCGTCGCCAACTGAAACCGGAGGTCGTACAAGTTGCGACGGGCCGCCGCCAGCTCGGCCTCCAGCTCGTCATCAGAGAGCGCACGGACCTCATCGATGTCCATCGACGACGCCCTCCTTGACAATGAACTTCACGTTGACCGGCAGCTTGTGCCCGGCCAGCCGCATCGCCTCCGCGGCCTCCTCGACGGGCACCCCCGCCAGCTCGAAGAGGATCCGCCCGGGCTTCACGACGGCCACCCAGTGGTCGGGGGCGCCCTTGCCGGAGCCCATCCGGGTCTCCGCTGGTTTCTTGGTCACCGGCTTGTCGGGGAAGATGCGGATCCAGACCTTGCCACCGCGCTTGACGGAGCGCGTCATCGCGCGCCGCGCCGCCTCGATCTGACGGCTGGTGATCCAGGCCGGTTCCTCCGTCATCAGGCCGTACTCGCCGAACGCGATGGTGGTCCCACCCTTGGCCGTGCCGCTCATGCGGCCGCGCATGACGCGCCGGTGTTTGACACGCTTAGGAAGCAGCATCGCTCAGGCCCCCGCTGCTACCGCGGCCTCACGGGGCGCCTGACGCTCCGGGATGATATCGCCCCGGTAGATCCAGACCTTGACCCCGATCCGGCCGTACGTGGTGTGGGCATGCACCTGCCCGTAGCTGATGTCGGCGCGCAGCGTGCCGAGCGGGATGCGACCCTCGCGCTCCCACTCGCGGCGCGCCATCTCCGCGCCACCGAGGCGCCCGGCGACGGCGATCCGCACGCCCTTGGCACCGGCCTTCATGGTGCGCTGGACCGACTGCTTCATGGCCTTCTTGAAAGCGATGCGCCGGCTCAGCTGTTGCGCGATGTTGGCGGCCACGAGCTGTGCGTCGAGCTCCGGCTGACGGATCTCCTTGATCTCGAGCTTGACCTTGCGGCTCGAGATCCGGCCGATCTGTTGGCGTAGCGCCTCGACGTTGGCGCCACCCTTGCCAATCACGATGCCGGGCTTGGCCGTGTGGATCGTGACGGTGACGTGGTTGATGCCGCGCTCGATCTCGACATGACTGACGCTCGCGTTGGCGAGCCGCTTGTCGATCAGGTCGCGGATCGCGAAGTCCTCCTTGAGGAGGTCGGTGTAGCCCTTGTCGGCGTACCAGTTCGCCGTCCAGCCACGCGAGACGCCGATCCGGAAACCGTAGGGATGGACCTTGTGCCCCATGGCTAGGCCTCCCTGCTCTCGACGACCACGGTGATGTGCGTCATCGGCTTGTGGATGGGGAAGGCGCGCCCCTGCGCGCGTGGATGCCAGCGCTTGATGGTCGGGCCCTCGTCGGCTCGCGCCTCGGCGACGACCAGGTCGTCGGGTGCGAGGTGGTGGTTGTTCTCCGCGTTCGCGGCGGCGCTCTTCAACACCTTGGCGACGTCCCGCGCCGCGCCCTGGGGCATGAACTGCAAGATCGCCGTCGCCTCGCTGACGGGGCGGCCGACGATCGCCTGGGCGACGAGGCGCGTCTTGCGTGTCGAGCGGCGAATGTACTTGGCAGTGGCGGCGACTCGCACGACGTGCTCCTACTTCAGCGCCGTCGAGCGCTCGGTGTGCTTGCCGTGCCCACGGAAGGTCCGTGTCGGCGCGAACTCGCCCAGCCGGTGTCCGACCATGTTCTCGGTCACGTAGACCGGGATATGTTTGCGCCCGTTGTACACGGCGATGGTGTGCCCGACGAAGTCGGGGAAGATGACGCTCGCCCGGGACCAGGTCTTGAGCACCCGCTTCTCGTTGCGCCGGTTCATCTCCTGGACACGGCCGAGAAGACGCGCCTCGACGAACGGTCCCTTCTTGACTGACCGCGACATCAGCGACCTCCTTTCGGCCTAGCTCTTGCGGTGCCGGGAGCGCACGATGAGGCGTCCCGTAATCTTGTTGCGTCGCGTGCGCAGCCCCATCGCGGCCTTGCCCCAGGGCGTCTTGGGCGGCATGCCGGTGGGCGACTTGCCCTCGCCACCGCCGTGCGGGTGATCGCGCGGGTTCATCACCACGCCGCGCACTTCGGGGCGTAGTCCCATGTGACGGGCGCGGCCGGCCTTCCCCAGACTCTGGTTCTCATGGTCGAGGTTGCCGACCTGGCCGACCGTGGCGATACAGCGGAGCGGCACACGACGCATCTCACCAGAGGGGAGCCGGACAGTGCCCCACTCCCCCTCCTTGGCGAGCAACTGCGCCGAGGCTCCCGCCGAGCGCACGATCTGGCCGCCCCGGCCGGGCACCAGCTCGATGTTGTGGATCGTGGTGCCAAGCGGGATGTCGGCGAGCGGCAGGGCATTCCCCACGCGCGCCTCGACACCTGGGCCGCTCACCACCACATCGCCCACGTGCAGCCCATTGGGCACCAGGATGTAGCGCTTCTCCCCATCGCGGTAATGGAGCAGCCCGATCCGCGCGGAACGATTGGGATCGTATTCGATCGTCGCCAGACGGGCGGGTACCCCGAACTTGTCCCGTTTGAAGTCGATACGGCGGTAGTGCTGCTTCTCGCCGCCGCCGCGGTGGCGCACGGTGAGGCGTCCCTGGTTGTTCCGCCCGCTGCCCCGCTTCTGGGGCTCGAGCAGTGGCTTGTACGGCTCGTCGGTCGTGATCTCGGCGAACGTCGAGCGGGTCATGAACCGCCGGCCGGCGGAGGTCGGCTTGTAGCTTCGCAGCGGCATCGCCTAGACCCCCTCGAAGAACTCGATCTTGTCGCCGGCGGCGACCGTCACCACGGCCTTGCGCCACGGGTTCGTCGAGCCCGTGATCCGCCCGCGCTTGGTTCCGCGTCGCTTTTCCTTGGCCTTCGTCGTGGAGACGTTGACCGCCAGGACGGTGACCTTGAAGAGGTCCTCCACGGCGCGCTTGATCTGCAGCTTGTTGGCATCGTCGTGGACCCGGAACGTGTACTTGTTCCGCTGCGTCAGGTCCATCGACTTCTCGCTGATGACCGGCCGGAGGATCACCTCGGCGCTCTGCAGCGTCATGCGTACACCTCCGCGAGCGTCGCCAGCGCGGGCTGCTCGATCAGCAGCAGATCCGCGTTCAGCACGTCCACGACGTTGAGCGAGTTGGCCAGGATCACCTCGACATCGGGCAGGTTGCGGGCGGAGAGCGTCAGCCGCTGGTCGCGGCTCGGCGCCACCACCAGGACCCGCCCGGCCGCGTTGAGGGCGCTCAGGTACCCCACGAGCTCACGGGTCCGGATCGCCTCGAGGGCCAGGTCCTCCACGACGCGCACCGCACCGTCGCCGTACTTGGCGGTGAGCGCGCCGAGCAGGGCCAGCCGCTTCATCTTGCGCGGCAGCCGCTGTTCGTAGCTCCGGGGGCGTGGCCCGAACACGACGCCACCGCCCGCAAAGTGCGGCGCGCGACGCGAGCCCTGGCGGGCGCGGCCGGTTCCCTTCTGACGGTACGGCTTCTTGCCGCCGCCCGCGACCTCGCCACGCTTCTTCGTGCTGTGCGTGCCAAGATGGCGCCCGGCGAGCTGCGCGACGACCGCCTGGTGCAGCACGGCCGCGTTGACGGGCGCTGCGAAGAGCGCGTCCGGCAGCTCGACGGTCCCGGCCTCCTCGCCGGTCTTGCGGTAGAGGGTGGTTTGCGGCATCGGGCTACGCCTTCCTGACCATCACGAGGGCGTTGGGGGCGCCCGGCACGGACCCCTTCACGAGCAGCAGGTTGCGCTCGGGATCGGTGCGCACCACGGTCAGCTTCTTGATCGTGACTCGCTCGTCCCCCATGTGGCCCGCCATGCCGAGGCCGCGGTAGACACGGCCCGGCGTGGTGCCCGCGCCGATGGAACCCGGCTGGCGGTGCGAGTCGGACCCGTGGGTCTCTGGACCACGCCGGAAGTGATGCCGCTTCACGGTACCGGCGAACCCTTTGCCCTTGCTGACGCCGGTCACGTCCACCTTGTCACCGGGCGCAAACAGCTCGGCCACGCGGAGCTCCTGCCCGACGCGGTACGGGTCCACGCTCGCCACACGGAACTCGCGCACGTGGCGCACCCGCGGCAGGTCGCGCAGCTGACCGAGGCGCGGCTTCGTCAGCCGGCGCGCGGTCCCCGTGCCGAGCTGCACGGCGGTGTAGCCGTCGCGCTCGGGGGTGCGCAGGCGCGTCACCGTGTTGGGCTCCACGATGAGGACGGAGACGGGCACCATGGTGCCGTCCTCGGCGAAGATCTGTGTCATGCCGGCCTTGCGGCCGAGAAGTCCGA
>JAKAMV010000376.1 GCA_021812735.1 Chloroflexota bacterium
GCGCTGGCGCTCTTCGCGGTCGTCGGCGTCGTCGCGGTCGCCCTCGGTCCGGCCCTCGCCGAGCCCTTCTTCGGGCCCGTGAGCTTCCGGCTCCCGGGCCTCGTCGCACTGGTCCCGCTCCTCGTCGCCGCCCTCGCGAACGCGGCCCAGGAGGAGGTCGCGTACCGCGGCGCATGGCTCGGCTGGGGGGAGATCGCACCCGGGCCGACGCTCGCGCTCGTGGGCCAGGCCGCCGCGTTCGGCCTCGCCCACGCGGGGAGCGACTTCAGCGGCCCGCAGGCACCCGTCGTGCTCGCGTTGGCCGCCGGTGGCGTCCTCGCCGGCCTCATCGCCCGGCGGACCGGGAGCCTCGCGATCCCGCTCGCGATCCACGCCGCCGCGGACGTCCCGATGATCCTGTACGCCGTCTGCGGTTCGGCCTGACCGCTGCCGGCTGCGCGATGCCGTAGAGTCGCGGGGATGTCCCAGCAGCAGATCGCCCGGGTCCCGACGGAGGCCGGCGAGGTCGTCCGCCAGGTCCGCGGCTTCACGGGCGTTCCCTGGCGACGCCTGCTGGCGTACCTGCGCCCGCACCTGGGGCTGTTCGGTCTCGCCCTCGTCGGCCTGGGCCTCTCCGCCGGCCTCGGGCTGGTCATGCCGCTCGCGATCGGGGGCATCACGGGGGTCGTCGTGGACGGCGGCGACACGGCCAACCTCGACCGGCTCGTCGCAGGCCTCGTCGTCCTCTTCGCGGTCATGGCCGCCGGGAGCTTCCTCGAGACCTACCTGCTCGGCGTCATCGGGGAGCGGATCGTCGCGACGATGCGTGCCCAGCTGTTCGGTCGTCTCGTGACGCTCTCGCTCGACTTCTACGTCACGACCCGCGTGGGAGAGCTCATCTCCCGGCTCTCGAGCGACGTGACGCAGGTCCGGACGATGCTCACGCAGACGATCACGGACCTCCTCTCGGCGTCGATCGGCCTCGTCGGCGGCGTCGTCATCCTCTTCCTCCTGAGCCCGTCGCTGCTCCTCCTCGTGCTGCTCCTCGCCCCTGCGCTGATCGCCGTCGCCGTCCTCTTCGGGCGGCCGCTCCAGCGCGTCAGCACCGAGGTGCAGGACGAGATCGCCCGGAGCACGACCACGGCGGAGGAGGCTCTCGCCGGCATCCGGGTGGTGAAGAGCTTCGTGCGGGAGGACTGGGAGACCGCCCGGTACGGGGCCGACCTCTCCCGTGTGGTCGCCCGGGCGTCGCGGCTCGCGCTCTGGCGGGGGCTCTTCGCGTCGGTCATGACCTTCCTCGGCTTCGGCTCGATCGCGCTGCTGCTCTGGTACACGGGGCGCCAGGTGGTCGAGGGATCGCTCTCCGTCGGCGGGCTGACCAGCTTCCTCCTCTATGGCGTGACCATCGCCGCCAACCTCGCGAGCATCGCCGGCCAGTACGGCCAGTTCAGGGCGGGGACCGGCGCGGTCCAGCGCGTCTTCGAGATCCTCGACACGGAGCCGACGATCGTGGACCCGGTCCCGGCGGTGGCGCTGCCGCGCATCGATGGGGCGATCGAGTTCGCGGGCGTCTCGTTCGCCTACGAGCCGGACCGCCGGGTGATCGCCGACCTGGACCTGTCCGTCGCGCCGGGCGAGATCCTCGCGATCGTCGGGCCGTCCGGGTCGGGCAAGACGACCCTGGTGAACCTCGTGCCGCGCCTGTGGGACGTGTCGGCCGGCGCGATCCGCATCGACGGGGTCGACGTCCGCAAGGTCGCCGTCCGCTCCCTCCGCGACCAGATCGGCCTCGTGCCGCAGGAGGCGACCCTCTTCGGCGGGACGATCCGCGAGAACATCCTCTACGGGCGGCTCGACGCGACCGAGGCCGAGATGATCGACGCCGCGCGAAGCGCGAACGCCCACGACTTCATCGAGACGCTGCCCCTCGGCTACGAGACGCCCCTCGGCGACCGCGGCTCACGCCTGTCGGGTGGCCAGCGGCAGCGCGTGGCGATCGCGCGCGCGATCCTGAAGGACCCGCGGATCCTCCTGCTCGACGAGGCGACGAGCGCGCTCGACAACGAGTCCGAACGCCTGGTCCAGGAGGCGCTCGACCGGCTCATGCGCGGCCGGACGACACTCATCGTGGCCCACCGGCTCTCCACGCTCCAGGCCGCGCACCGGATCGCCGTCCTCGACGCCGGCTGGCTCGTCGAGCTCGGGACGGAGGAGGAGCTCCTGGCCGGCGACGGACTCTACGCGCGCCTCCACCGCCTGCAGTTCCGGGGGCTGGAGGGGGCACTTCCGGCGCCGGCGACTGCGGCGGCGGGCCGCTGAGTCTGGGGACTTGCACGCCCCCGCAGGAGTGCTATGGTCAGGGTGTCAGGAGCCCGCGGATGTTCGGCGGGCCACCGCGAGGACAGAGGCGACGATGTCCACGGCCAGGGACCCGATCCTTGATCGGAGCAGGCGAACACCCCACCAGGGGGCGGGCCTGCGCGTGACGGCCGACGCGACGCGCGGAACCTCCAACCTCGCCACGCGGCCCCGCGCGGGCAACATCAGCACCGAGACCCGCGCCGGCGCGTGAGGCGGTCGGGGCCAGGGGCCCCGCCGCCGGCAAGAATGCAGCACGAACCGGACCGGCGCCCGAGCCACGGACGCCGGTTCGTCGTTGCGCGAGACGGCGGGGCAGGGGAGTGTCGCGTCGCAGCCGCGGGCCCGGCGGCGTGCAGCCCGGGCCTGGCTCCACGGACCCCCGGCTTCCCGAAGACGACCGCCCCGGTCGAGGCCGGGCCCTGGAACTTGTAGGGGACCCCGGCTGCGTCGCCGACGAGATGGCCCCAGATCTCACCCACGAGGCGGGAGGTGAGGGTCGGTGTCTTCATGCAGGCGCCCCACGTCGACCTCGGTCGATCGAGCGTCGACGACTGACACACACAGCACATCGGCAGGACTCCGCGCTTGACATCCCCGCACCGGCCGCTACTATGGGCGCATACGATATGTACGCATAGCATCGGAGATCGCCATGTGGAGCTACGAGCACACCGTCGAGACGAGCGCGACACGGGACGCCGTCTGGGCGCTCTACGCGGACGTGCCCGGCTGGCCGGCATGGGACATGGGCCTCGAGCGGGTGGAGATCGACGGACCACTCGCCGCGGGCGCGGCCGGTCGCATCACGCCGGCCGGCCAGGACGCCCTCCCGTTCACCATCACGTGGGCGGAGGTGGGGTACGGCTTCGCGGACGAGACCGCGGTCCCGGCTCATGTCATCCGCTTCCGCCACACGCTGGAGACGCTCGCGGGCGGGGGCACGAGGATCACGCATCGCGTGGAGATCGACGGACCGGCCGGCGCCGAGTTCGGGCCAGGCATAGTGGGGGACATGCCCCAGGCGATGGCCGCCCTGGCCGCTCGGGCCGAGTCGGCCGAGGAGGTCGCACCATGACCGAGCCGTTCGAACAGTGGGCGACCGCCTGGGACAGTCCGGGATTCGTGCTCTGGCACGCGACGCTCCGCTGGCAGGCCGCGATGCGGGCCGCGCTGGCTCCCCACGGACTTACCCACGTGCAGTTCGTGCTCCTCGCGTCGATCGGCTGGCTGGCCCGCTCCGGAGCAGCGCCCACGCAGCGCGAGGTCGCGGACCACGCCGGCGCGGACGTCGCGATGGCGGGCCAGGCCGTGCGTTCGCTCGAGGCGAGCGGCCTCGTCACGCGACGGCGAGCCCCCGGGGATGCACGCAGCTGGCGGCTCGCCCCGACCGCCGGGGGTCGCGAACGTCTGGCCGCGGCCGTCGTCTCTGTGGAGGCGGCGGACACGGCGTTCTTCGGCGCCGCACCGGACCCCGGCGCCATGCCGGAGATCCTGCGAACCCTCGCAAGGCGCGACCGGGAAGGCCGGATCACGGACTCCTGATCGGCGGCCGCCCGATCACGGGTAGCGCATCCCGCGTCCGGGTCGAGGTGCTCCCCCATCACTTCCGATAAGGCAAGTTATGTCCGTATCCTGATGGTGAGATGACTGGGACGGTGCCGAGATACCGTGATGAGGTCCCTCAGGCCGCGGACAGGGCGTGAGATACCGGGCCAGACTCCAGGACTTGACTGCCTGAGTATCGCGACGGGTTCGGGCGGACTCTCGCGACTGCACATCAAGTGGGTCCGCTCCGGCGCCGATCAGGCGCGCGTGTACTGCTCCACGTTGACGACGTCGATGTGCGAGTCGGGTGCTCGGTTCGTGAGGAAGATGGCGACCACGTATCCGGGCCCACTGGCAGCCGATGGCGCCAGGATCGCCTCGTATCCGAGATGCTGCGCCGCCTCGCCGATCGCTCGCGAGACCGCGGTGTCATCGGCCAAGAGCTCCGCAAGGCTGACGTCGAGCGCGTCGCGGATTCGCGGCTCCCGGAGATCGAGCACGCGCCGCAGCTCGATCTTGATCGTCGCCAGGTCACGTGGACGGACGCTGTCTGGTCTCAGTCGCGCGAGAGCCAGCTGCCGATCGAACTCCGCGTCTACGGTCGCGACGTCGCTGGCCGCGTACAGCACGGCGAAGCTGTCGGGCGGGTTCCAGCGACCGCCGAGGCGGCGAGCTCCTTCGCCGCTCAACGCACCGTAACCGGGTGCGAAGTGGCGATACACCAGACCCGCGAACGCGCCACGCTCGAGAGCGTCGAGCGCCTTGTAGAACCGACGCGGCCCAGACTCCGTTATGCGAAGACTCCCTCACCCAGGCCATCGATCACCGCCAACACCCGCCGGTACTCGCCGGATCGCACGAGGTCTACGGGGCGCTCGTAGTCGAGAGCGGGAATCGGCGTGAAGAGCCACTCCTCGGCTGCCGCCGGCTGGATCACCACAGCGAGACGTTCGAGCACGACGTCGAGGGCGAGCAGTTGCTCACGCGTATCCCAACGCGGAACCGTATCCTCACGAAGCCAACGAAGCACCGTCTTCGGATCCTTGTCGAGGATCCTCGCCACTCCTGTCGCGTCGATCGACGTTCGCGCCATCGCCTCGCCTAGTCGGCGCACGGCTTGGCTGCGGACTGCCTGGCTGCTCATCACTCTCGCACGGCGACGACCGTCGCGACCCGGGTTAGCACGGCCCGCCACGTCTCGAGATACTCGAAGTTGAGCGCTGGCAACCCCTGCTCTTCACGCACGCGGTTGACGAGACGTCCGGTTTCCATTGCCGTTCGGAGCCACTCCATCACGAGAGGGACGCGCAGCGCGGTAGTACGGCGCTGGCGAAGCGCGTCAAGCTCGGCCGCGCGGCAGTGGAAGAAATGCTCACGGTGGTTCTCCAGGGCATAGCGATACCCGCCAAACCGACAATCGTCGATGTCGCAGGTGAGCTGCGCCCGGAGCGAACGCATCTCGAGCATGGCCTCGACGTCGTTCCAAGCCAGTGTCGACCGGAGCGGCAAGACGTACACACGACGCTGCCGTCCGCCGTCACGCTTGCCGCCCGGGTCCGGTCGGCGGACGTGCGAGAGTCGCGACAGACTGTAGCTCTCGCGCTCACCTAGGCCTGAGTCGAAGTTCTCGATCCCGAAGGCTGCGAGCAGCAGACCGAATGCGCCCGCGCGACCGGCGACGACCCGGAGTTCGGACGCCTGGGCGTGCTCGAGGAACCGAACGTACGCGACGAGCCGTTCGACACTGTCGCGCTTTGGGTTCAGCTGGAGGGGCAAGACGTATGCGCCCGCGAATGTGCGGTCGAGCCGCTCGAATGTGGAGAACCGGCCACGGATCACGTCGGCGGACGGATACGCTGCAGCTACCATCGGCCGGTACGGCACTGCCGTGCCGTTGAGGTCAGCCGCCAGACTGTGGAGTTCCGCGAAGGTCCGGAGTACCGCCGCCGATGGCCGCGAGAGTGGCAGCGCCGGAACGAGATACATCGATGGCTTGGCCTGCGCCTGGAACTCGAGTGCGCCTCGGACCATGTCCTTGACGTCCCGAGTCAGCCGGCTGGGATCGAGCGGCGAGGCGGGAGCGTACGGCAGTCGGCGGAGCCGGGCGATCTCCCCGAAACCCGGCGAACTGAAGCGGATCGACTGTGGATCGACCATCCACGGGATCCGCGCCTCAGCGAGGTGCGCGAGGAGCGGCGGGTCGGTCTGGACGTACGACGCCTCGATCACCGCGCCGCCGAGCGTCGACGTGATCTGCCCGGGGTCGCGCGGCGCGATGAGCTTCTCGATCGACCGTCCCTCGAACTGTGTCACGTGCAGCAAGAACGATAGGTGCTGGAAGGTGCCGAACATCGTGCCGTCATCCTACAGGACATACAACAGACATACAAGGGGCATAGCGCGGACAAGGAACGGTGCACGCAGACGTCCGGATATCCCGCGGATCCGTCGATGAGCTGGACGGGCCATCGCAACTACTTGCGGTCGCGCGGTGGGTTTGGATCGTTGCCGGGCGGGATTGTGTCGCTGTCGCGGATCCGGCCGTCACGGCCGTGGATCACAACCTCGCCACCGCCAGTGTTGGCCACGATCGCTCGCGCGCGGTCGATAGCGGATGCCTGCGTTTTCGCGTGCCCACTTGCGCGGGTGCTCCCCGGCTTGACGACGTCCCAGCCTCCAGCCGGGTCCCGAACAACGTGCCTCTGGTTCTTGGCCATCGTCGACGAGTCCTTGTGTTCGGATGAGCCCGCCGCGGTCGACCGACCGTTCTATCTCACCGTTCGAAGTGTACCCGAGAAGCCGTTCTCATCAATACGCTAGCCACTAGATGTTGTGGTGGTGCGGCGCATGACCGCGAGGGCGATACCACATGTTGTGGGGCGCTGGTCGTCGCTGACGCCACCCGTTACCCCGCCCCGTGTGTCATCTCAGACCTCTCAAGGTTCAACGCAAGCAGACATCGGAGTATCTCGTGGTCCGGCGGGACCGTCTCCCAACGATACGCATCGCAGACGGCGGCATCGAGGTCGGCGTGGGCGTTGGCGAGCCAGGTGGGGCGCTGGTTGTAGAGGTTGGTGAGGGTGCGCTTCGCGAGCTCGGCGGGCTCAAGGCCGGGCGGGTTGAGCCAGCCATCGCGTAGCTCGACGAGGCGGTGGGCGGCCTCCCCTACTCTCTCGCGCTGGTCGGGCGTGGGATCCGGGAAGGGGAAGGTCTCAAAGCACGTGGTGGGCGTGTAGGTGAAGCCGGATACGGCCTCGCGTCGCTGGGCCCCGGCGGTCTTCCGGGACCAGAGTTCATGGATGCGCGAATGGAGGATCCCAAAGACGAAGCCGTCATCGGTGGCGAAGGCGATGAGCCTGCTGTCTGGCAGTGTGTCCGCCGGGAGCCAGGCGAACAGCCGGTGAGGAGACAGGCGGGTCGTGACGATGCAACGGTCAAGTCCCGCGATCGCCTGCCTGAGTTCCGGACGCGGCCTCTCGTGCAGCCACCACTGCTCGATCGTGGTGCGAGATTGGAGCCGCACGGGCCGGACGACGCGACGGACGTACTCGAAGGGAGCCTCGTAGAGCGCGGCCTCGGCGAGCGACATGTCTGAACCGAAGTCGATGATCCAGAATCCGCGGTCGCGTCCGTTGATGTCCTCGCCGTTGGCCCATCGGCGTATGACCGCACGATTTGAGCGCCCATCCGGGTTCGGGGTGGCCAGCATCGCACGCGCCGCCTCGGCGGAGATTTCGAAAGGGCCGCCCTTCGTGTCCCCCATGAAGGCGAGGTTGGCGTTCTCAGGTATGCGCCCGACGACGGTCAGGTCGAGGCCTGTTGTCAGGTTGGGGTGGATTCGCGCGACCGGGCGCCCGTCCAGTTCGAGCGACGCTTCCCCTCCGTCGTCTTGGCCGACGAAGCTGATATGAACGCTTGCGCCTTTGAGTACCCACGGCTCGTCCGACCGAGCGAAGAAGATCTGACCAGTGGTGCTGATCTTCTCGAGAACTCGGCGGCTGGATCCGGAGCGGATCGACTGGTTCCCCAGTAGGCCGGCGCGCCTGGTGCGATCGTGCTCGATGGCCGCGCGAGCCTTCTCGTGCCAGTACATGACGAAGTCGGCCTCGCGCGGAACCCGACCGTCGAAGACCGCGAAGAGCGTGTCGACGTACTCGTCGCCGAGGCCGCGCCGCATCCACTTGCCGCCCAGGAACGGTGGGTTCCCGACGATGAACTCCGCCTCCGGCCACTCCGCCTCGCGGGGGTTCGCCGGATCCGAGAGGTCGAGCAGCGCGTCGCGGGTCTCGATGTGGTGGAGCGGGCGCAGGATGGGGTCGCGGCGGTAGCCCAGGCCGTGGCGGATCATCCACTGGATCTCACCGATCCAGATGGTCACCCGCGCGAGCTCGGCGGCGTAGGCGTTGATCTCGATGCCCAGGACCGCCTCGGGGCCGACCTGGGGGACCTGCATGGGGCGCTGGAGCACGAGTGAGCCCCAGTGGATCGCCTCGAACTCGAGGTCCTTGAGCGCCCACAGCGAGACGACCGGGAAGTTGCCGCTCCCGCAGGCGGGGTCGAGCACACGGACGCGTCGGAGGTGTTCGAGGAAGTCCTCGAACACGGCCTCCGGGTTCTCCGAGCGCGGCGTCGCCTTCGTCACCTTCTTCCCGGCCAGGAGCAGCTCGGTGACACGGGCCTGCATGGCCGCGAACTCGCGGCGAAGCGGGCGCAGGATCACCGGCTCGACGAGGCCCCAGATGGCCTGGCGGTCGGTGTAGTGGGCGCCGAGCT
>JAKAMV010000377.1 GCA_021812735.1 Chloroflexota bacterium
CTCTCCGCGAGCATCTCGGGCGAGGACGTCCTGCTCGTCGAGGACATCATCGACACCGGGCTCACGCTCAACTACCTGGTCCGCTACCTGCGGGGCAAGAACCCGGCGTCCCTCCGGATCTGCACGCTGCTCGACAAGCCCGCCCGGCGCCTGGTCGACATCCCCGTGGACTACCGGGGGTTCGAGATCCCGGACCAGTTCGTGGTGGGCTACGGCCTCGACTACAGCGAGCGCTACCGCAACCTGCGCTTCGTGGGCGTGCTGCGCCCCGAGGTCTACAGCGAAGCCGGCTGATGCACCACCGCTCGCTCGGGGCGTCCCGCCGCCTCGCGCTCGTCGCGGGGGTCCTGCTGACCCTGGGCAGCGTCCTGCCGTGGTACGAGGTCGGCGGCGACGGGGGCCTCCCGGTCATCGTCTACCGCGCCTTCGACGGGAGCGGCATCCTGTGCTTCCTGGCCGGGCTCGCCACGCTGGCGCTGCTCGCCCTGCCGTACGCCATGGGCGACCGCCCAACGCCGATCGACCGCGGCGTCTCGTTCGCCGTCCTCGCGATCGTGGCGATCCTCGGCATCGTGTTCTGGATCCCCAACGTGCTGTCCGACGTGTCCGGCCTGCTGCCGACGCGCTCGTACGGCTTCTGGGCGACTGCTGTCGGCGCCGTCCTGCTCGCGAGGGCGGCCTTCGAGATCTACCTCACCCCCGAGCAGCGCTGAGCCGGCGTCCCGGTCCCGAGAAGGCGAAGGCGGGACCCGTCCCGGATCCCGCCCTCGAGGCGCGTCGGCCCCTGCTCGGCGTCAGCCGCCGAGGTACGCCTTCTGGACCTCGGGATCGGAGAGCAGATCCTTCGCGCCGCCCGACCGCACGATGCGGCCGGTCTGGAGCACGTAGCCGCGGTGGGCCACGCCCAGGGCCATCAGCGCGTTCTGCTCGACCAGCAGGATCGTGGTGCCCTGCTTGTTGATGTCGCGGATGACGTCGAAGATCTGCTCGACCAGGATGGGCGACAGGCCCATCGAGGGCTCGTCGAGCAGCAGGACCTTGGGGCTGGTCATGAGGGCCCGGCCGATGGCGAGCATCTGCTGCTCGCCGCCCGACAGGGTCCCGCCCGCCTGCGTGCGCCGCTCGCGGAGGCGCGGGAAGAGGTCGAACACCCGCTCGAAGTCGGCATCGACGTCGGGACCGGGGCGACGGGTGTAGGCCCCCATCTGGAGGTTCTCGCGAACCGTCATCCGGCCGAAGATTCGGCGGCCCTCGGGGGCGTGGCCGATCCCGTGGCGCACCAGGATGTGGGCCGAGACGTGGGTGACGTCCTGGCCCTCGAACTCGATCCGCCCAGACCCCGGGTGGATCAGGCCGCAGATGGTCCGCAGCGTGGTCGTCTTGCCGGCGCCGTTGGCCCCCAGCAGGGTCACGATCTCGCCGGGGAAGACGTCGAGGCTGATCCCCTGGATGGCGTGGATGTGGCCGTAGTAGGTGTGGATGTCGTGGATCTTCAGCAGCGGCTGCGCCTGGGGGGTCGCGGCCGTGGCGGCGGGGGCGGTCATGCGTTCGCCGCCTTGCCGAGATAGGCCTCGATGACCCGCGGGTCGTGGCGGACCTGCTCGGAGGTGCCCTCGGCGATCTTCTCGCCGTGGTCGAGGACGGTGATCCGGTCGCTGACGCCCATCACCACCTGCATGTCGTGCTCGATGAGCAGGATCGTCAGGCCGAGCTCCTTCCTGATCCGGCCGAACAGGATCATCATCTCGGCGGTCTCCGAGGGGTTCATGCCTGCCGTGGGCTCGTCGAGCAGGAGGAGCTTGGGCTCGCTCGCGAGGGCGCGGGCGATCTCGAGGCGGCGCTGGTCGCCGTACGCGAGGTTGCGCGCAACCTCGTCCTCCTTGCCCCGCAGGCCGACGAACGCGAGCCAGCGCCGCGCGCTCGCGTCGGCTGCCTCCTCCTCCTGCTTGTGGCGGCCCGTCCGCAGCACGGCGTCGACCGGGGACGCATGCATCCTGCTGTGCATTCCGACCATCACGTTCTCGCGGGCGGTCATGGTCTTGAACAGCCGGATGTTCTGGAAGGTCCGGCCCAGCCCCGCCACCACCATGTCATTCGGGCGGGCGCTGCGGAAGATGCCCAGCCGGTCGAGCTGCCGCAGGTAGAACGACGGCCGGACGATCGCGGTCAGCAGGCTCCCCACCAGGAGGAGCAGCGCGAGCAGGATCAGCACGGCGGCGAACGCCGAGGACGAGGTCAGCAGGGCGCCGAGGAGCCCGACCAGCACGAGCACCAGCGTGGGGGTCACCCACGTGATGGGCTCGGCCCAGGCGCGGCGGCCGCGCGCGATCATCTCCCGGCCCGCGAAGTTGACGCTGCCCCGGGTGGGCTCGTACAGGCCGGCGATGACGTTGAAGAATGTCGTCTTGCCGGCGCCGTTGGGGCCGATGAGGCTCACGATGGCGCCCCTGGGGACGTCGAAGTCCACGGAGTTGACGGCCACGAGGCCGCCGAAGTGCTTGCTCACGCCCTTCGCGACGAGGATGGGCGGCAGTGCGATCTCGGTCATGCTCCCGTCACCGCCTCACCTGCCTCCTCGGCCGCCTCTTCCTCCTCCTCGGCCGCCTCGTGGAGCTCGATCCGACGTCGGCGGCTGGGGAACAGGCCCTCCGGTCTGAGCAGCATCATCCCCACCAGGGCCAGGCCGTAGAGCAGGAACTGGAACTTGAGGAAGTTGATAGACCCGAGGTCGACCGTGCCCAGGACCGGGAGCTGGAACGTCGGCACGTTGAGCGACTGGATGAACGACCCCAGCTGCTTGAGGCCCTGGTGCTGGATCTCGAAGATCACGAACGCGCCGATGGCCACGCCCCAGATGTTGCCCATCCCGCCGAGGACGACCATGGCCAGGACGGTGAACGACACGTCGAAGTGGAACTGCGTCGGGTCAACCACCCCGAGCTTCGAGGCGTAGAACACGCCAGCGAGACCCGATGTGGAGGCGCCGATGGCGAACGCCAGCAGTTTGGTGGACACCGTGTTGATGCCCATGCTGGCCGCGGCGAGCTCGTCCTCGCGGATGGCCACCCAGGCGCGGCCGAGCCGTGAATCCTGGAGCCGGTACAGGAGCATGAAGGCCACCGTCACAATCCCGAGCACGGTGATGAACCACGGCCACGGGTTGGTGATGGGGAAGGCGTTGATGCCGAACAGCCCGTAGGCGTTCGGCTGGGCCAGCCCCACGATGCCGTTGGTGCCCCGGGTGTAGGTGTCGGCATTGAGGGCCACGACCGGCACGATCTCGCCGAACCCGAGGGTCACGATCGCGAGGTAGTCGCCGCGGAGGCGGAGCGTGGGGGCGCCCAGCATGACGCCGAACACGGCCGCCACGATCGCCCCGATCGCCAGCATGATCCAGAACGGCGTCTGGAGGCCGGTGAAGGTCGAGGCCCCGTAGCCGTAGGTGTAGGCGCCGATGGCGAAGAACGCCGCGTAGCCCAGGTCGAGCAGGCCGGCGAAGCCGACCACCACGTTGAGCCCGACCGCCAGCAGGACGAACACGCCCGCGTCGGCGAAGCCGCCGACCCAGTCCTTCTGGGTGCCGAAGCCGCTGAACGGCGGCAGGACGGAGACCACCGGCAGGATGATCCCGACCAGGATGAAGCCGACGAGGATGGACAAGGACTGGTGGTGCCCGAAGACTTCCCGGATCCGGGCGATCGCCCCTCGGGCCCCGGACGGCGCCGGGCGTCGCTTGACGGTCATGCCCGCTCTCCCAGCTGCTGGCCGAGGATGCCGGTGGGACGGAACACCAGGACGAGCACGAGGGTCGCGAACACGAACGCCTCGCTCCACTTCCCGTACCCGAACACGTTGCAGGTGACCTCGAGGAAGCCGATGACGAAGCCGCCGATCGCGGCGCCCGTGGTGTTGCCGATGCCGCCGAGGACCGCCGCGGTGAACGCGCGGAGCCCGCCGTAGAAGCCGATCTGGAACTGCGAGTAGCCGAGGTAAAGGCCCTGGACCACGCCCGCGGCGCCCGCCAGTGCCGACCCGATGAAGAACGTGATCGAGATCGTCTGGTTGATGTTCACGCCCATGAGCTGCGCGGCGTCGCGGTCCGCAGCGGTGGAGCGCATCGCGCGGCCCAGTCGGGTCCGGCTGATGAACAGGTGGAGCGCGGCCATCAGGGCGACCGCCATGACGATGACGAACAGGTTGACCACGCCGATCGAGAAGAAGCCGAGGTTGAGCTGGCTGTTCGGGATCGGCCGGGGGATGGTCACGATCGAGTCGCTGATCAGAACCTCGACCACATTCTCGATGATGTAGCTGACGCCGATCGCCGTGATCAGGGGCGCCAGTCGCGGCGCGTTGCGCAGCGGGCGGTAGGCGAAGCGCTCGATGATGACGCCGATCACGCCCATCACGACCATGGACGTGATGAAGGCGAGCACGAGCACGATCGTCAGCCAGACCGGGTCCGTGATCGGGCCCGTGACGCCCAGCGAGGTGATGACCCACCACGAGACGAACGAGCCGGCCATCCAGACGTCGCCGTGGGCGAAGTTGATGAGCTCGATGATCCCGTAGACCATCGTGTAGCCCAGCGCGACCAGGGCGTACAGCGCGCCGACCGTAAGGGCGTTGATGTACTGGTCCTGAGCGAGCCCGATGGCCCGGCCCAGCGTCATCTGCACCGTCCCCTCGGGCCCGATGAGGGTGCCGATCAGGATGATGAAGAAGGCGACGACGAGCGCGATGAGCGCGCCGATGGGCAGCCGCCACCGGCCGAGGCTCAGCCGGGACTGGGTGATGGAACCGGACGCGGCAGTCATCGGGCGATCATCCGCAGGATCTCCGAATGGGGACCGGCCGGGGCGCACCGAGGCGCCCCGGCCGGTTTGAGGTCACAGACGACGCTGCCGGACCTACTGCAACGGGTTCTTGCTGAAGTCCCGCTGCTGGAGGAACTTCCAGTCCTTGGTGGACGGGTCGAAGGTGTAGTAGGAGACGATCTTCTGGCTCGTGTCGCCCGCAGCGTCGAAGCTGAAGGTGCCGAGCGCGCTCGTGTAGCTGTGGCTGGGATCCGCCACGTAGGCGCGGACGGCCTCGCGGAGGGCGGCCAGGTCGGTCACGCCCGTGCCGACGGACTTGAGGGCCTGCAGGAACACCTGGGTGCACGCGTAGGCAGCGGCCGTGTAGGCGCCCGGCTCGGTGTTGAACTTGGCCTTGTACGCCGTCGCCAGGTCAGCGGAGGACGGGCTGGCGTCGCTGGACACGTCGTGCGGGCCGGCGGTCGTGCTGTACGTGTTCGGGTCGCCAGCGGCGCCGGCGATCTGGAGGAACGAGCTCGGCACGGAGAACGCACCGTCGCTGATGCCGTCACCACCGCCGAGCGGGATGTTGGCGAGGCCCTGGTTCGCCATCTCGGCCCGGAACAGGCCGATGCCGGAGGTGGTCACACCGCCGTAGTAGACGAAGCCGGGGTTCAGGCCCTTGACGGACGTGACGTAGCTCGTGAAGTCGGTCGTGCTGTCCGGGATCCCGTCGCGCTTGACGACCTTCCCGCCCAGCTTGGCGAAGTCCTGCGCCATCACGTCGGCGAGGCCCTTGCCGTACGTCTGCGTGTCGTCGGCGACGTAGGCGGTCGTGGCCTTGGCGATGTTGTACGCGATGTCGGCCCCCGCGGCGCCCTGGAGGTCGTCGGTGGTGGCGGTCCGGACGTAGGCGATCTTGTCGGGGTGGGTCGGGCGCAGGGTCTTCGGGTCAACGCCGCCCCAGGTCTGGGTCAGGCCCGGGTTGGTGTTGGCCGGCGAGCACTGCATGAGGCCGGCAGCGTTGCTCACCGGGATCTCGGCCTGCGCGACGTTGGAGTTGTAGGGGCCGACGACGAACAGCACCTTGGAGTCGTTCGCCAAGGTCTGCATGTTCTTGGCGCCGGTGTTCGGGTCGTGCTTGCCGTTGAGGGCGTCGTCTTGCTGGTTGATGGTGATGTTGAAGCCCGGGACCTTGATCTGGTCGAGGGCAAGCGCCACGCCATTGGCCGTCGGAACGCCGTTCGGCGCCTCGCCACCGGTCATCGGCAGCTCGATGCCCACCTCGACGTCGATGGCGGCACCGCCGCCGCCGCTGGCAGCCGGGCTGGCGCTCGACGAGCTGCTGCAGGCGCTGGCCACGACGGCAATGGCCGCCAGGGCCGCGCCCATCCGCGCGTACTTCATCCGCTCTCCTCCAATTCCCCTCGCGCTGCCCGCCGCCGTCGAGGCTCGGGTTGCCGGGTCGTCCCTGGCCGGGTGGACAGTCCGGCTCGGCGGAGGCGGCTCGGCGGTCGAGGGACCCATTCGTCCGGAGCGAGCGCTCCGGAGCGATGCCGTATCATAGGGACAAGCGCTGGGGATGCAAGGATGCCGTTTGCATCCGGCCCCCTCGCCGGTCTGTCTCGGGATGGCTGTTCGAGCGTTGCGTCGCTCGCCTCCCGACCACTCTTTCGCGGCCAGGCGCGGGCCGCCCCGAACGGTCAACCAGATCGCCATCGGGATCCCGGCGCATCGACCGCTCGCTGAAACGAGGGACGTGCTCGGCGTGGAGTATCAGGTCCGCCAGGCCCGCATTACGGACATCGACCGTCTGGCCACCCTCGGCCGGACGGCGTTCCCGGATGCCGGTCGGGGGACGCTCGACGCTGCGGACCTGCTTCGTCAGCTCGTCTACCTGCCGAACGCGAGCCTGCTCGTCGTGGAATCGCGACGGGTCGTCGTCGGCGTGGCCCTCCTCGTCCTGCGCCCGTCCGTCACTGCGGGCGGGTACGTCGGGACGATCGACTTCCTGGTCGTGGCCCCCGACCATGACGCGGATCGCGTGACGGATGTCCTCGTGGAGGAGCTCGTCCGGTCTGCGGGCAACAAGGGTTGCTCGCTGGTCGAGATGGCGCGGCCCTCCGACCCAGCGGACCTCGCCCGCCTCGCGCGGGCCGGGTTCGCCCCCGCCGGACCATCGCTCCGGCGCCCGCTTGCGGCGGCCGATCCGGCTCGCCGGCCCTAGCGCCCGGTCGCCGCGAAGGCGTCGGGCCGACCTCACATAGGAGTCAACGTTGGGCAAGAACGTCGCCGTCTTCGTGGACGTGGCGAACATCTTCTACGCGGCCAAGGCGGCCGGCGTGGACATCGACTACGTCACGCTGCTGAAGGCGGCCACCGCCGGACGCGATTTCGTGCGCGCGTACGCCTACACCGGGCTCGACCCGGAGAACGAGAACCAGCGCAACTTCCACCAGTTCCTCGGCCGCCACAGCTACAAGGTGGTGAGCAAGGACATCCGGAAGTACGGCGACGGCAAGGTCAAGGCGAACCTCGACATCGAGCTCGTCGTCGACATGATGAAGACGGCCCGCAACCTCGACATCGCGGTCGTCGTGTCGGGCGACGGCGACTTCGCCTCCGCCATCCGGGCCGTCCAGGAGATGGGCGTCCGGGTCGAGGTGATCTCGTTCCGCGGCAACACCTCGTCGGACCTGATCGACGTCGCGGACCAGTTCACCGACATCACGCAGATCGCGAAGGTCGACAAGAGCTCCACTCGGTCCGGCCGCCGTGTCGCCGACGACGAGGAGGACCTCTCGATGACCGAGGTCCCCGAGAAGCAGTCCGAGGGCACGGGCCGTGGTCGCGGCCGGGGCCGCGGGCGCGGGCGCGGCGAGCGCGAGGAGGTCGCGGCCTCAACTCGCAGAGGTCGGACGTCCCGGTCGTCGCGCCTGGAGGAGCCGGTTGCGGCGACTGGCGGGCTGCTCGTCGCGCTGCCGGGCGAGAAGCTGTCCCGCTCCACCACCGCGGCTGCCCCGAGCGACGAGCCCGTGGAGGCCGAGGAGCTCGAGGAGACTGCGGCCGCCGGTGGTACGGCCGTCGAGGCCGAGGGACAGGGCGACGGCCGCCGGCGCCGTCGGCGCCGCGGAGGCCGCGGTCGTGGGCGGGGACGGCATGACGACGCCCAGCTCGAGGGCGGCGAGGCTGCCGACGGCGAAGCCGAGGACGAGACGGTGGAGGCCGGCGTCGAGGCCGCTGTGGCAGAGCCCGGCGCGGAGCGCATCGAGGCCCCTGCCCGTCGGGAGCGCCCTGCCCGTCGCACGGCCTCGGGCGACCTGCCCACGCCGTTCGACGACATGGATGCGCTCAGCGGCTCCCGGCCCCGCAAGCCCGCGACGCCGTTCGGATCCGTCTGGGACGCCCAGTTGGGCACCTCGACGCGGTCCGCGGCAAGCGGTCGCGCGCCGCTGCCCGCAGACGAGGAGGATCTCGACGAGCCGGAGATCCCCGAGTACCTGCTCGCCGAGCGCCGTCGGGCCAACCAGGGCGGCCACCGCGGTGGCCGCCCTGGCCGCGGCGCCTACTCGGCGGCCATCGAGCGCGAGCGCTTCGGCGGCGGCCGCGGGGCCGGCATGACCAGCCGCTACGCCGAGCCGCCACGCGGCGGCAGTCGCAATGCGCAGCCGTCGCGGGTCAGCGGTCGGCCGGACCGGCCTCAGCGTGCCGACCGTGCCCCGCGGGGCGGCGGTCAGGAGTGGAGCGAGGTGCCGCCGGAGCTCGAGCAGATGCTGCTCGCGCAGATGCAGCGCTCGCAGAAGGGAGCGCCGGCGCCCGCGCCGACCGCCGCC
>JAKAMV010000378.1 GCA_021812735.1 Chloroflexota bacterium
CTCAGCCGCCGCGCGCGCCGCGCGCCTTGGCGGCGATCGCCGCCGACACGAGACCGCTGGAGCCTCGGACCAGGCGTCCGCGCCGCGAGATGGCGTGGGTGGCCAGCGCGGCCACACCCATGGCGATCAGCGCGCGCTCGCCGCGCGGCAGCGGCCGCACCGCGGCGAGGAACTGCTCTGCGCGGGCACGATCCACCTTGCGCAGGGTGGCCTGGCCGCGCGGCGTGAGCCACACCGTGCGGAGCCGTCCGTCGTCGACCTCGCGCCGACGCTCGACCAGCCGCCGACGCTCCAGCCCGTCGACCAGGCGGGAGGTGGCGGACGACGAGCGGCCGATCGCCTCGGCGAGATCCGCGATGGTCGTCGTCGCCCCCTCCGCCAGCACGTACAGCGCGGCGAGCTGGGTGAACCCGAGGTTGAGCTCGCCCAGCTGGGACGAGAACCCGACGACGAGCTCCCGCCACAGGGCACGGCCCATGGCCACCCGCTCGGTGACCTGGCGGACGTTGGTGATGCGGGTGCCCGCGGCCACGACCGGCTCGGAGAGGTCCGCCTCGAACGTCCGGGCGATGACCTCCCGTGTCGCCTTCGGGCGGCGGACCCGGGTCAGGGCCTCCGGCAGCGCGGGGCCGGACGCGGGGTCTGACCGCCGGGGCCGGTGCGCGATGCCGATGCTCGGCACGCGAGCGCTGATGTCGGCGCGTGACGGCAGGTGCGGCGCCCGAGCCTGCAGGTCGGCGACGCGCGACGAGAGGTCGGGCACGCGCGACGAGAGGTCGGCGACGCGGGTGGACAGGTCGGCGACCGCGTTCGACAGGTCCGGCACGCGGGCCGAGAGGTCGGCGACGCGGCTCGAAAGGTCTGCCGACAGGCTGCCCTTCGCGGGCCGCCTGGCGGAAGCGGGGTCGGAGTTCATCGACGCATCCTCATGCGGCGAGGGTACGGGCCACCGCCGATTCGTGCAACCCTGCATGGAGTCGCGCACCCGCCAGCCCGCGCGCGCATACGCTGGTCGGCGATGAGTCACCTCGCCTTCATCTTCCCCGGCCAGGGCAGCCAGTACGTCGGCATGGGCAGAGCCCTCGCCGAGACCTCGCCCGCGGCCGCCGCCGTGTTCCGGACCGCCGATGCGGCACTCGCCGAGCCCATCAGCCGGCTCGCCTGGGACGGGCCCGAGGAGGTCCTCAACCGGACGGAGAACAGCCAGCCCGCCCTGCTCGCCGCGTCCATCGCCTACCTCGAGGCCGTCCGCGAGCGCTGGGCCGAGCTGGAGGTGGACGTGCCCGAGCCGGTCTTCGCGGCCGGGCACTCGATGGGCCAGTACACGGCCCTGGTCGCCGCGGGCGCGCTCGACCTCGCCGACGCGGTCCGGCTGGTCCGGACCCGCGGCCGGCTGATGCAGTCGTCAGGCGCGGGGCGCGAGGGCCGCATGGCGGCCGTGATCGGCCTCGATGACGCCAGGCTCCCCGAGCTGGTCGAGCAGGCCGCCGCCCACGGCGTGTTCGGCGTGGCCAACCGCAACTCGCCCGGGCAGGTGGTCATGAGCGGCGAGCGCGCGGCCGTGGAGGCGTCGCTCGCGATCGCCAAGGCCCTCGGCGCCAAGCGGGCCATCGAGCTGCCGGTCAGCGTCGCCGCCCACTCCCCGCTCATGGCGGAGGCGGCCGAGGGCATGGCGAGGGTCCTGGACGGCATCGCCTTCCGCGATCCCCACCCGCCGCTGCTCGCCAACGCGGACGCGGCACCCATCACCACGGCCGACGCCTGCCGCGCCGAGCTCGTCAACCACCTGACCACCGGCGTCGACTGGGTGGGGGCGATCCGAGCCATGCGCGCGCAGGGCGTCACCACCTTCATCGAGGTCGGGCCCGGCCAGGTCCTGACCGGCCTGGTCAAGCGGATCGTGGACGACGCGATCGTCCTCCCGCTCGACGACAAGGCCGCGGCCGACCGCCTCGCCATCCCGTTCGCCGACGCAGCCGCGGTCGACGTCAATCCCGCCTAGCCCAATCGCGCCTGGCGTCCCAGCCCAGCGTCCGCCCAGCCTCGCCCGAACCAGCGAACCCGAAGAGGAACCACGTGCGCCAACCCGATTACTCCCGCCGCGTCGTCGTCACCGGCCTCGGCGTCATCAGCCCCGTCGGCAACGACAAGCAGACGGCATGGAACAACCTCGTCAACGGCGTGTCGGGCCTGGGGATCCTCACCCGCTTCGACCCGTCCCGCTATGAGCACAAGGTGGCGGGCGAGATCCACGATTTCGACCCCCGGGAGTGGATGGACGCCAAGGCGGTCCGCCGCTCCGAGGCGGCGATGTGGTACGGCGTGGCGGCCTCCAAGCAGGCGATCGCGGACGCGGGCCTCGAGATCACCGACTCGAACCGCGAGGAGATCGGCGTCGTGTACGGGACCGGCGCCGGCGGGCAGCAGCTCATGATCGACAACTGGCACACCCTCGACCAGCGCGGTCCCGACCGCGTTGCGCCGACGTTCATCGCCAACGGCCTCGTCGACTCGACGTCGGGCATGATCGCCATCGAGACAGGGGCGATCGGCCACAACATGTGCGTCGTGACGGCCTGCTCCACCGGCACCAACTCGATCGGCGAGGGGGCGGAGCTCATCCGGCGCGGCGACGTCCACACCGTGATCGCGGGCTCGTCCGAGATGCCGCTGCTCGAGGTCGCCCACGCGGGCTTCGGCAACATGCGCGGCCTGGGGGCGCCGCGCGACGGCTACCCCATCGCCGACACGAGCCGCCCGTTCGACCGCACTCGCGACGGGTTCGTGCTCGGCGAGGGCGGCGGCGCCCTGATCCTCGAGGACCTCGAGATCGCCAAGGCGCGCGGCGCGCGGATCTACGCGGAGGTCGTCGGCTACGGCTCGGCCGCCGACGGCTGGGACATGATCCAGCCCATCGAGCGCGGCGCCGGCTCGGCTCGCGCGATGAAGATCGCGCTGGAGCGCCGAGGGGTGCCCGCCGACGAGATCGATGTCCTCAACCCGCACGGCACGTCGACGCCCGTGGGTGACGCCCGCGAGGCGCAGGCGATCTGGACCGTGTTCGGCGAGCGCGCCGCGGCGTCGCGGCGGTCGCTCGCCATCACGGGCACCAAGTCGATGACCGGCCACATGATGGGCGCCGCCGGCGCCTTCGAGGCGTTCGCCACCGTGATGACCGTCGCCGAGCAGGTGGCGCCGCCCACGATCAACTACTCGGAGTTCGACCCGGAGTGCGACCTGTGGGTCACCACCGAGGCGACGCCCATGGCCGTCCGGTACGCGCTGTCCAACAACATCGGCCTCGGGGGCCACAACGGCGCCATCATCTTCAAGCACTGGGACGGCCGCTGAGCGGGGCGGCGCGGGGGCGACGGGCTACAATCCGGCGACAGCCCTATCGCCCATGCACTCGAGGGTGAGTTGACCGTGCCCCCCTCCACCGACCTCTCACGCCGCGCCGTCGTCACGGGACTCGGCGCCGTCATGCCCATCGGCAACGACTTCGAGACCTACTGGCGCAACCTCCAGAACGCGGTGACCGGCACCCGCCGGATCCGCTCGTTCGACACCACCGGGTTCGAGGTCCAGATCGCGGCCGAGGTGATCGACTTCGTCCCCGCCCAGGCGATGGACCCCAAGATGGCCCGGCGGATGAGCCGGTTCATCCAGTTCGCGATGGCCTCTGGCAAGGAGGCCGTGGCCGCGTCGGGGATCGACTTCGAGGCCATGAGCCAGGAGCAGCGGGACCGCGTGGCCGTCGTCGTCAACACCGGCGGCGGCGGTGTCGAGGCGATCATCGACGGCACCCACGTGTCGGACTCCAAGGGCCCCCGGTTCGTCTCCGCGTTCGCTGTGCCGGCCATGTCCGGCTCGATGGCCGGCTGCATGCTGTCGATGGAGTACGGGCTGACCGGGCCGGTGATGGCCCAGGTCGCCGCGTGCGCCTCCTCGGTCATCGCGTTCCACGATGCGCTCCGGCTGATCCAGTCGGGCGAGTGCGACGTGGTGCTGACGGGCGGCTCGGAGGCCCCCGTGGTTCCGATGGGCGTCGCGGCGCTGTCGAACATGACGGCCCTCTCCAAGCGCAACGACTCGCCCGAGACCGCGTCCCGTCCGTTCGACGCCACCCGTGACGGCTTCGTCCTGGGCGAGGGCGCGGGCGTCATGGTCGTGGAGTCCGCCGAGCACGCGCTCCGGCGCGGCGCCACGCCGATCGCCGAGGTCATCGGCGGGGCGCTCACGGCCGACGCGTTCCACATCTCCGCCCCGGATCCCTCCGGACGCGGCCAGGCTCGGGCGATGGAGATCGCGCTCCGGAACGCGGGCGTCGCGCCGGACGAGATCGACTGGATCGTCGCCCACGGCACGTCCACCTCGCTCAACGACTCGACCGAGACCAAGGCCATCAAGCTGGCCTACGGCTCGGCGGCCGCGACGCGCCAGATCTCGTCCCCCAAGTCGATGGTCGGCCACCTCGTCGGCGCCGCCGGGATCGCCTCGGCGCTGGCCGCCGTTGGCGGAATCCGGGACGGGGTCATCTCCCCCACCGCCAACCTGCACACGCCCGACCCGGAGTGCGACCTCGACTACGTGCCGCTCGTGGCGCGCCACCAGAAGGTGGACACGGTGGCGGTCAACGGGTTCGGCTTCGGCGGCCAGAACGCCGTGGCGATCTTCCGCAGGTTCGAGGCCTAGGCGGTCAGTCGCGGAGTCGCCGGCCCTCGAACGCCTCGACCCGCGCCACGATCTCGTCGGGGATGACCCGCGGGCGGGCGTTGACGTAGTCGTACAGCACGAGCACGTCCTCGGCTGTGGCGACGAGGCGCGCTGGCCCGCGACTTGACGCCGACGCCGTCAGTCGGTGCTGCATCGTGAACGACGTCCGGCCGACGCGCGACACCCTCGACTCGACGGTGAGGACCTCGCCGAAGACCGCGGGCGACCGGAAGGCGACCCGGACCTCGGCCAGGATCATCGACTCCTCCGCGCCATGGGTGACCATCGCGAACGGCTCGCCGGTCGCGGCCTCCCAGTAGGCGATCCGCGCCGACTCCACATAGGTGAGGAACCGCGAGTTGTTCGCGTGGCCCATGGCGTCGGTGTCGCCGAAGCGGACGTGGACGACGAGGCGCCGCGGGAACGAGCCGGGGAGGTCCCGCGGGTCGGGCGGGACGGCGATGCGCGTCTGGCGGTTGTCGGGGGCGGCGGGGGTGTCGCTCGGGTCCATCGGCGCCGAGTGTACGCGCGCCGGACGCCGTAGCATCTCGCGATGGCCGCCGACCCCCGCGCCTTCGTCCTGCGCCACACGCGCCTGCGCCCGGTGCCCGGCGCGGAGCACCTGCGGCTCCACCTCGCCGACGAGGTGCTGCCGCTCTGGCGCGCGACGCAGATTGAGACCGGCGACGCGGACGCGCCGCTCCCCTACTGGGCGTTCGCCTGGGCTGGCGGCCTCGCGCTGGCGCGCTACCTGCACGAGCACACCGAGCGCGTGGCGGGCCGGCGCGTCTTCGATGTGGCGAGCGGGTCCGGGCTGTGCGCCGTGGCCGCGCTGGAGGCTGGCGCCGCGGCCGCGGCCGCGGCCGACATCGACCGCTTCAGCTGGGCCGTGATCCCGCTCAACGCGAGGGCAGCCGGACGCCGGATCTCGGTCGTCCGCCGGGACGTGCTCGACGACGACCCGCCCGACGCGGACCTGGTCCTGGCCGGCGACACCTGGTACGAGACCGGCTTGGCGAGCCGCCTCTGGCCCTGGCTTCGCCGCTGCCGAGCGGCGGGGCTCGACGTGCTCGTGGGCGATCGCGGGCGCGCCTACCTGCCGGCAGACGGCCTGGTCGGCCTGGCGACGTACGACGTCCGGACCACGACCGAGCTGGAGGACCGGGCGCAGAAGACCGCCCGCGTGTTCGAGCTGACGGTGCCCCCCGCGGCTAGCCGATCGTGCCGAGGTTGACCACTGCCGAGGTTGGCGTCGAGTCGTTCGCGTGGTGCTCGTCGACCTCGTAGAGGACCTTCGTGCCGTCGATGTTCGGGCCGACGTACACGACAGGGATGGTGTGCTTGCCCGATGCGTCCCGCTTGGCCTGGGACTGCGTGAACGAGGCGTCCATCATGGGGCCAAGGGCAGGCTCAAGACTGCCGCCGCTCAGGAGAGTGCTGCGCACCTTGGGTCCGAGCCCGCCCATGTGCCCGACGACCTTGTCGACCGCCGCCTGCTTGGCCGCCGGGATCGAGCTGCCCTCGGACCAGTCCTCGCCCGCCGCCTGGTTGATCGCGCGCTTGGCCGCGAGGCCGGTCAGGCTCCAGCCCTCGTCGAGGTCGCTGACGTGCTGCGACTCCGCGAACGCGATGTTGTTGGCCGCGCCGCCGCTGACCCGGATGTAGTACCCCTTCCCTGGATGATCGGGATGCGGCTGCGGCATCTTGTAGCCTTCGTCGTTCTCGGGCGTGGCGAGCACCGGCCACGCCGCGCCGACGGCATCGGTTGCCCGAGGCCGGGCCTGGTGGCGGAACGGCGGAATGAAACTCCGACTGTATTCGAGGACGAACGATGGCCACGTCCCGATGTCGTTGTGGGCGTACCACGTCTGGCCCATCACCGCCGGGAACTGCGGATGCCGGCCGAACCTCCAGGAGCCAGAGTCCAGGGCGTCCGCGCCGGGAGGCGGCTCGAAGACTGGTGGACCGCCGTCCTTGCCCAGCAACTGGACCACGGCCCGATTCCCGGCCGTCGCCTGAAGGTCGAGCAGCGCCTGGACAACCGCAGGGTGGCCCGTCTCAAGGCCGGCGTCATCGAGCCGGCCCTCGACGGAGGGCCCGTGATCGTGTGCCGCTGAGGCCGCCACGCGCTCGTCCACGCGAACTCCCTTGCGCCTGCGGGCGGACACGCTGTCGCGCCGGGGCTGCACCGAGGATGACGCCCCTGACGCCGACCGTCCACGACCGAAGGGGGCACGGTCGCTGCCCGACGGGGCAGCACTGGACGGACGCACGATGCGCCGGAGGTCCAATCGGCTACGGTGTGACGACCAGCGTCCCCTCGGCGGCGCCCAGCCAGTCGGGCGCACCCAGCGACGTCCGGTACACGCCCGCCTGCGAGACGGAGACGCGGACGCGCGCGGTCTGGCCCGGCCGCGCCAGGATCTCCACGTTCGCGAGGCCGTCCGCCATCCACGCCTCCACCGAGCCGCTGGGGTTGGCGAGCTGGATCACCGTCAGCTGACCGGCCTTCAGCGTCATCGAGTTCGACACGGTGACAGTCGGCAGCGCCGAGTCGAGCGCCCCGTTCGCCGCCAGCACGCCGCTCGCGACGGCCAGCCCGACCAGGCCGATGGCGAGGAGGTAGGCGCCGTCGCGCACGAGGCCGAGGGCGCCCTGGCGCATCGCCGTGATCCGGCCCGGGCGCACCTCGATGCGCCGGAGGCGCAGCGAGTTGGTCACGACGCTGACCGACGAGAGCGCCATCGCGCCCGCGGCGAGTGCCGGGTTGATCGTCACCCCGAACGCGGGGAACAGCGCGCCCATGGCGATCGGGATGAGCAGCACGTTGTACGCGAAGGCCCAGAACAGGTTCTGGCGGATGACCCGCAGCGTCCACCGGCTCAGGGCGATGGCCGAGCCGACCAGCCGGGGGTCGCCGCCGACGAGCGTCACGTCGGACGCCTCGATCGCGACGTCGGCGCCGGTGCCGATGGCGACGCCGAGGTCGGCACGCGCCAGCGCGGGCGCGTCGTTGATGCCGTCGCCCACCATCGCGACCCGGTGCCCTTCGCCCTGGAGCCGTGCGACGACCGCGTCCTTGTCGCCCGGCAGCACCTCGGCGATCACGCGCTCGGACGGGATGCCGACCTGGCGCGCAACCGCCTCGGCGGTCACCCGGGCGTCGCCCGTGAGCAGCCAGACGTCGAGGCCGGCGTCGCGCAGCCCGCGCACGGCCTCGGGGGACTCGGCCTTGACCGGATCCGCGATCGCGATGACGCCCTCGGGTGCGCCGTCGACGGCGACGAAGACCACCGTGGCGCCGTTCGCCTGCTGCTCCGCGGCGGGCCCGTCGAGGGCGGCCACGTCCACGCCACGCTCCACCAGCAGGCGGCGGCTCCCCACGAGCACGTGCGCGCCGTCGAGCGTGCCGCTCACGCCGCGTCCGACGACGGCCTCGAACCCGGCCGCCTTGACAAAGCCGAGCTCCGCCTCGCGCGCCCGGCGCACGATCGCCTCCCCAAGCGGGTGCTCCGAGCCCTGCTCCAGGGATGCCGCGAGGTCGAGCAGGCGCGCCTCGCCCTGGCCCGCGACGGGGACGATGGCGGTCACGGCCGGCTTGCCCAGCGTGAGCGTGCCGGTCTTGTCCAGGACCACGGTGTCGAGGCGGCCGGCGGCCTCGAGCGCCTCGCCGCCGCGGACGAGGATGCCTGCCTCGGCGCCCTTCCCCGTGCCCACCATGATGGCGGTGGGCGTGGCCAGGCCCATCGCGCACGGGCAGGCGATGATCACGACGCCGATGAACGCGGTCAGGGCGAGCGTGAAGCTCGGCTCGGGGCCGAACACGAACCAGACGGCGAACGTGGCGGCCGCGACCGCCAGCACCGCGGGGACGAAGACCGCGCTGATCTGGTCCGCCAGGCGCTGGACCGGG
>JAKAMV010000379.1 GCA_021812735.1 Chloroflexota bacterium
GGCCGGCTTGGGCGTCCGGTCGGGGAAGTTCAACCCGTCCGTGACGAACGTGCCGTCGTTGGGCGTGTCGCCGAAGTCGCCGCCGTAGGCGTGGCGGATCCGGCCATCCGGCAGCCGCTGGTCCAGGCCGTGGTCGCGCCACTCCCAGATGAAGCCGCCCTGGAGGCCCGGCGTCGCCTCGATGGCGTCCCAGTACTCGCCGAGGGTGCCGTTGCTGTTGCCCATGGCGTGGCTGAACTCGCACATGATCAGCGGGTGGCGCTGCTCCGGCGACTGCGCGTGGGCCACGATCGCCGCGATCGGCGGGTACATCGGGCAGGTGATGTCGCTCGCGGTCTGCGGGCTCGCCCAGTCGTACTTCATCGCCCCCTCGTAGTGAAGGGGGCGCGACGGGTCGAATCGGCGCAGCCAGCCGGCGGCGGCGTCGTGGTTGGGCCCGTAGCCGGACTCGTTGCCCAGCGACCACAGGATCACCGACGGGTGGTGGCGGTCGCGCTGGGCCATCCGCGCCGCGCGGTCCACGAACTGGCCCAGGTACCGCGGGTCGGCGCACACGTCGTCGTAGAACGCGTGGCTCTCGATGTCGGCCTCGTCGATGACGTACAGGCCGTACTCGTCGCACAGGTCCAGGAGCAGGGGATCGTTGGGGTAGTGCGACGTCCGCACGGCGTTGACGTTCATGCGCTTCATCAGCGCGACGTCCGCGCGCAGGTCGTCGGGCGAGACGACGCGTCCGGTCTGCGGGTTGAAGTCGTGGCGGTTGACCCCGCGGATCAGCACCGCCCGACCGTTGATCAGCAGCTCCTTGGCAGTGGCCTCGACCCGCCGGAATCCGATCCGCCGCTCAACACGCTCGGCGACGGCGCCGTCGGGGGCGATCAGGGAGATCTGGAGCGTGCGCAGCGCCGGCACCTCGGCGGACCACGGCGTGACGCCGGGCAGGGTCGCGGCGAGCCGCACCACGCCCACGCGGGGCGCGAAGATGACGCGCTTGGCGGCGTCCCAGGCGGCCACGTCGAGCGCGTCGGTCAGGGCGCCGGCGGCGGCGAGGCACTCGAGGTCGAGGCGTCCTCGCCGGGGCGGGCCGGGCACCGCGAAGTCGCCCGAGCTGCCCGGCGGGGGCGGCGCGTCGGCCACCTCGGCGGCGAGGACGTGCCCGAGCCCCTCCAGCAGCGCCTCCACCCGCCAGCCCGGCCCCCGGTGGCCGGGCCGCCAGCCCACCTGCACCTCGAGCGAGAGCGTGCCGGTGGTGTCGTCCGGCGCCAGCCCCGCGTCAACCCCGATGTCGGCGAGGTACGCCGGGCCGGTGGCGTAGAGGTACACCGGCCGGGTGATCCCGCCGTGCCACCACTGGTCCTGGTCTTCCACGAAGCTGGCGTCCGACCACTTGACCACGGTCAGGCGCAGCGTGTTCTCGCCGGGCTCCAGCCGGTCGGTCAGCTCGTACTCCTGCGCGAGGTGCGAGTCCTTGCCCGCGCCCACCTCGACGCCGTTGAGCGCCACGATGAGCACGCTCTCGGCGGCGCCCACGTGGAGCACGATCCGCTTGCCGGTCCACGCCTCGGGAATGGTGAACGCGCGCTCGTAGACGCCGGTGGGGTTCTCCTCGGGGACATCGGGCGGGCGCTGCGGCCACGGCATCTGGACGTTGGTGTAGTGCGGCCGGTCCCAAGTGTCCTGCATGGTCCAGCAGCCCGGGACGGCGATGGGGCGCCAGCCGTCGGCGACCACGGCGTCGGCGGGCCGGTGCAGGAGCTGGAACCGCCACTCGCCGTCGAGGGGCAGGCGGTCGGCGTGGGGGACGGCGTGCATCGGCAGCCGCCCACGGGATGTCAGCTGGGGGTCGGCCCAGGGCGCGGGTGTCATGGGATCCTCCTGGACCGCTGGAGCCCGGCCCCGCGGCCGGGCTCCTGGCGCCTAGCCCTTGGTGGAGCCGAGGGTGAGGCCTGCGACGAAGTGCTTCTGGAGCGCGAAGTACACGATCAGCGTCGGCAGCGCCACGATGAGCGAGCCGGCCGCCAGCAGGTTGTTGTCGGTGAAGAACTGGCCCGACAGGTTGTTGAGGGCGGAGGTCACCGGGAACTTGTCGCCCGTCCGGAGCAGCAGGATGCCCCAGAAGAAGTCGTTGTAGATCCAGGTGAACTCGAGCGTGGCCAGCGCGGCCAGCGCCGGGCGGGCAAGCGGCAGCAGGACCGACCGGTATGTGCGCCACACGGACGCGCCGTCCACGAACGCGGCCTCGTTGATCTCCTTGGGGATCTGCTTGAAGTAGTTCGACAGTACGAACGTGCAGAAGCCAAGCTGGAACGCGAGGTGGATCATCACGATGCCGAACAGCTGGTCGTACCAGATGCCGTTGTCGGACAGGGGCGCGAACATGGGCAGCGCGAGGTACAGCCGGAACAGCGGCACGATGACCACCTGCTGAGGGAGCAGGTTGCCGGCCGTGAACAGCATCAGCAGCGCGAGGTTGAACTTGAAGCTGTAGCGGCTGACCGCGACCGCGACCATCGACGAGAACGTCAGGATCAGGATCAGCGCCGGCACCACCACCAGGGCCGTCTGAGGAAGTGGAGCGGCAGGTCGGCCTGGTTCCAAGCGTTGACGAAGTTGTTGAAATTGTAGGCGCCGCCGATCGAGAAGTAGCCGCGCGGGTTGCCGCCGGTGTCGCCGTACGGGCGCAGGCTCGTGTAGACGGCCCAGCCGAGTGGCAGGAACCAGATCAGCGAGACGACGATCAGGAACGCGTGGGTGAAGTAGTGCGGTCGCTGGCGCTTGCCGGTCACGACCTGGCGGGAGCCGAGGGGGGCGGGCGTGGGGGTCATTCGGCTTCCCTCCCCATCGTCCGGGCGAGGTAGTAGATGATCGGGCCGATGGAGATCAGCAGCAGGATCACCGCTATCGCCGAGCCGAAGCCGATCAGGCTCGCCTCGCCGAGGATGTTGTTGGTGATCAGCACCGACAGCAGGCCGAGGCCGTTGAGGCCCTTGTTGATGATGTAGACGATGTCGAATGCGCGCAGCGACTCGATGATCGTCACGACCAGGACGACCACGTTGATCGGCGCGAGGACAGGGAACACGACCCGGAAGAAGGTCTGGCGCGCGTTGGCACCGTCGATGGCCGCCGCCTCGCGCAGCGTGTTGTCCACGCTCTTGAGACCGGCCAGATACAGCACCATGACATAGCCGACGTGGCGCCAGCCAGCCGCGATGAGCACCATCGCGAAGTTGAGCCCGGGCGTGCCCAGCCAGTCGATGGCGGTCCCGGAGGCGGTCCACTTCGGGTCGCCCGTCACCGCGACCAGGAAGTTGTTGATGAAGCCCATGTTGGGCGAGTACATCAGCTGCGCGATGAAGCCCACGATGGCCAGCGACAGCACGACCGGCATGTACAGGACGCTCTGGTAGATCCGCGTCCCCTTGATGTTCTGGTCCAGGATCACCGCCATCAGCATGCCCAGCGGGGTGGCGATCAGCAGGAACGCGCCCAGCCAGATCAGGTTGTTCTCGAACGCTGGCCAGAACGGCGGGTAGTTGGAGAACAGGTTCTCGTAGTTCTTGAACCCGATGAACTTGATCTTGTCGAGACCGCCGATGCCGTTCCAGCTCGTGAACGACAGGACGATCGAGCCGATCGTGGGCAGCCAGATCAGGAAGATGTGGATGAACGCCGGGATGCCGACCATCAGCCCGAGGGTCAGCTTGTCCCGCCGGGTGAGGAGGCTGAAGCGCTTGCGACGCTTCCTGCCTGTGGAAGGCGACGCCCCGCCGGCGGCTGCCGGCGGGGCGTACGGAACGGAGGAGGAGCTCACGGCCGTTCCTGCGTTCGGATCAGCGGTTCGCGCTCAGGGTCACTGCGGCGGCAGGCTGTCGTAGAACGACTGGATGCCGCTGAGGAACTTGTTGAGATCCTGCGTCGGGTTCTTGAGGAAGGTCTGGAGGAACCCCTGCATGCCGTTCGCGCCCGCGAAGTCGGGGCGGGTGTCGCGGTCAAGGAACTGGGCGATCTTGTTCGCCCCGGCGATGATCGTGGCGCTCGACTTCTGGAACGCGTTGTACTTGCTCGTGTCGGCGTTCTTGTTGGCGGCGACGTCGTTGGGGTCAGTGGCGAGGTAGGTGTTCGCCGCTTCGGCCGAGCCCAGGAACTCCATCGCGGCCTTGGCGCCGTCGAGGTTCTTGGCCTTCGCGGAGACCATGAACCCGTCGATCGGGGCGTCGATCGCCATCTCGCTGTCGTACGGGGTGCCGTGGAGCGGCCACGGGAAGAAGTCGAGGTCGTCGTGGGTGGCCTGGTCGCTGGCCTGCTGGCCGGCGAAGGTCCCCAGGAAGTACATCCCGGCCTGCTTGTTGATCAGCTTCTGGGCGGCCTCCTGCCAGGTCAGGCCGAGCGGCTGCGGGTCGAAGTAGGGCAGCAGCTTCGCCCACTCCTGGAACACCGTGACGACCTTCGGGTCGGTCCACTTCTCCTTGCCGGCCATCAGGCCGATGTGGAAGTCGTAGCCGTTGAGGCGCATGTTCAGGATGTCGAAGGTGCCCATGGCCGGCCAGCCGTCCTTGTCGGCGAAGGCCAGCGGGATGAGCCCGTCCTTCTTCATCTGGTCGCCCAGCTTGGTGAAGTCGTCGATCGTCTTGGGGACTTGGTAGCCCTTCGCCTGCCAGAACGACTTGCGGTAGATGACCACCCACGGGTAGTTGTAGAGCGGCACGAAGTACTGCTTGCCGTCGTCGCCCGTGGAGGCCGTCTTGAACGCGTCGGAGAAGTTCGCGCCGATGGTCTGCCAGACGTCGCTGATGTCGGTCGCGAGACCCTGGGCCGCGAAGAACCGCATGCGGTAGCCGGCGAACCACGTGAAGCAGTCGTCAGGCGTGGCCTGCAGGTACGCGTTGATCGTGTCCTGGAACTTGTTGTGCTCGACCGTGTTGATCGTGCACTGGATGCCCGTCTTCTGGGTGAAGGCGGCCATCGTGTCCGCGAAGGCCTTCTGCGGGACGGGATCCGAGTAGTTCGAGCCGAACGTGATCGACCCGGCCGCGGACGGGGCTGCCGCGGAGGGCGCGGTGGACGCGGCTGCCGCGGAGGGGGCGGTGGACGCGGCTGCCGCGGACGCGGCTGCCGCGGACGGTGCGGTGGTCGCCGTGCTGCTGCCGCATGCCGCGAGGAACGCGGAGACGCCGCCGAGTGCCGCGACGGCCGCGCCACCCTTCAACAGCGTCCGGCGCGAGACGGACCGCTGGACAAGATCAGCCATGTGGATCCTCCTCTGTGGCGCCCTCGCGCATGTCCGTGCTGGGGCGGGCCACGATCGGGATTGTTGCGGCGTGGTCGCTCGATTGTCAAGAGACTCGCACCCGATCAAACAGGGATTTCTGTTGATCTGCGTTGACTTTCGCTGTCGCCCGGGGCGATCATGGGCGGTGTCGGCCGACGTCCGCCGCCGCGGATTGCCCGAGATCTGGCCGACGCGAAACAGGAGCGGAGGCATGCTCGCTCGCCAGCGCCAGGCGCTGATCCTGGACCGGGTCCGACAGATCGGGGCGGTCCGGGTCGCGGACCTCGTCCGCGAGCTCGAGGTCTCGGACATGACCGTGCGTCGTGACCTTGAGGTGCTCCACGAGCAGGGCCTCCTCGAGAAAGTGCACGGCGGGGCCACCGCCCCGGCCCGCTTCGCCTCCTACGAGCCCGGTTTCGTGGCCAAGGCCGCCCTCCAGCAGAACGAGAAGAACGCCATCGCTGCCGAGGCCGCCAAGCTGGTCCAGCCGGGCATGGCGCTCGGCCTTTCGGCCGGCACGACCACGTATGTGCTCGCCGGGCTGCTCGCGGACATCCCCGGCATCACGGTGGTCACCAACTCGCTCCAGGTGTCCGAGGTCCTCAACCGCTCCCGCGCCCAGAACCAGACCGTCATCCTCACCGGCGGCGTCCGGACACCGTCGGAGGCCCTGGTGGGCCCGTTCGCCATCTCCCAGCTGCGCAGCGTCCACCTGGACCTGGTGTTCATGGGCGTGCACGGCCTGGATGCCAGGGCCGGCTACACGTGCCCGAACCTCATGGAGGCGGACACCGACCGCGCGCTGATCGACGCGGGCCGGCGGCTGGTGGTGGTGGCCGACCACAGCAAGTGGGGCGTGGTCGGCATCGCGTCGATCGCGCGCCTGGACGAGGCGGACGTGCTGATCACCGACGAGGGGATCGACCCGGAGGCCCTGGCCGTGGTGCGGGATGCGGTGGCCGATGTCATCGTCGCCCGCGTGCCGGAGGCGGCTCGAGCGGTCGGGCCGTTCCTGGTGTCGCCCGCCGCCCACGAGGCTGCCGCCCGTGCCCACTGAGCCGCGCCGCCCCGATGACGGGGCACTCGCGTCGCTCGACGCCGAGCCGCATCGCCGCCGCAACGCCCTGACCGGCGAGTGGGTGCTCGTCTCGGCGGGGCGGACCAGGCGGCCGTGGCTGGGGGCCGAGGAGCCGGAGCCGCCGGAGGACCGGCCCGCCTTCGACCCGGGCTGCTACCTCTGCCCCGGCAACACGCGCGTGAGCGGCGACGTCAACCCCGCGTACACCACGACGTTCGTGTTCACCAACGACTTCGCGGCGCTCCGGCCGGACACCGACGAGGTGCGGCTGGGCGAGGGGCTGTTCCGCGCGGAGGGCACGCGCGGGACCTGCCGCGTCGTGTGCTTCTCGCCCCGCCACGACCTCACCCTCGCTGGCATGGACGCGGACGCCATCCGCCGGGTGGTGGACGTGTGGGCCGACCAGACCACGGAGCTGGGGTCGCGCTTCCGGTGGGTCCAGGCGTTCGAGAACCGCGGCGCGGCGATGGGCGCGTCCAACCCCCATCCGCACGGCCAGATCTGGGCTGGCGACGCGCTGCCGGTGCAGGCATCGCTCGAGCTCGACGCGCAGTCCCGCCACCACGCCGAGACCGGTCGGCGGCTGCTGGTGGACTATGCCGGGGCGGAGCGGGGCGGACCGCGCGTGATCCGCGACGCCGGCGGCTGGCTGACGCTGGTCCCGTTCTGGGCCGGCTGGCCGTTCGAGGCGATGATCCTGCCGCTCGAGCCGGCCGCCCGGATCGCCGATCTCGACGACGCCCGGCGCGACGCCCTGGCCCTCGCGCTCCAGGACCTCAACCGCCGCTACGACGCCCTGTTCGGCCGCCCATTCCCGTTCTCGATGGGCTGGCACCAGGCGCCGTTCGGCGAGGGCGACCCGGGTGTCTGGCAGCTCCACGCCCACTTCTACCCGCCGCTGCTGCGCGCGACGGTGCGCAAGTTCATGGTCGGGTACGAACTGCTGTCCGAGCCCCAGCGGGACCTCACGCCCGAGGAGGCTGCCGAGCGTCTCCGGGAGGCGATGACAGCCTGACGCCCGGACGCGGGGTCTCGCCGCGACCGGGGTCCGCGCACCGCGCGCCCCGCGCCCCCGCGCTCGGCCCCCGGTACGATGGCCGCAGGCACTCTCCCGCAAAGGAGGCACGATGCGGCTCTGGGGCGGACGGTTCGGCGACGGACCCGACTCGCGGATGGCGGACTTCACGCGGTCGATCGAGGTGGACGCCGAGCTGGCGCTCGACGACATCGCCGGCTCGATCGCGCATGTGCGCGGCCTCGCCCGGGCCGGCCTGCTGACGGCCGAGGAGGCGGAGACGCTCGAGCGGGGCCTGGCGGGCCTGCGCGAGGACGTGGTTGGCGGAGCCGTGGCGTGGGACCCGGCGCTCGAGGACGTCCACATGAACCTCGAGACGCTCCTGACCGAGCGCGTCGGCGCCGTGGGCGGCAAGCTGCACACGGGGCGCTCCCGCAATGACCAGGTGGTGACGGACCTGCGCCTGTGGACCCGTCGTGCCGTGGCCATGCTCGACAGCGGGATGGTTGACCTCGAGCGGTCGCTGGTGGACCTCGCGGACCGCGAGGGCGATGCGGTCCTCCCCGGCGCGACGCACATCCAGCCGGCCCAGCCCGTCCTGCTCGCCCACCACCTGCTCGCGTACGTGGAGATGCTCGAGCGCGACAGGGGAAGGCTCGCCGACGCGCGTCGCCGGCTCAACGTGTCGCCGCTCGGCGCGGGCGCCCTGGCCGGCGCCGGCTACCCGCTGGACCGCGAGGCAACGGCGGTGGAGCTCGGCTTCGACGGCGTGACCGCCAACTCGCTCGACGCGGTCTCGGACCGCGACTTCGTGGTGGAGGTGCTGGCGGCGGTGTCGCTCGCGATGGTCCACCTCTCGCGGCTGGGCGAGGAGGTCACCTGGTGGTCGAACCCGCGCTTCGGGTTCGTGCGCGTGGCGGACGCGTTCTCCACCGGCTCCTCGATGATGCCCAACAAGAAGAACCCCGACCCGGCCGAGCTGGTCCGGGGGCGCACGGCCGGGGTGATCGGCGGCCTCGCGGGGATGCTGACGCTGCTCAAGGGCCTGCCGCTCGCCTACCAGCGGGACCTCCAGGAGGACAAGCCCGCGCTGTTCGCGGCCATCCGCACGCTTGACGCCTCGCTCTCGGTCGTGTCGGGTCTCGTCGCGTCGCTGACGGTGAACCGCGAGCGGATGCGCACGGCCGCCGAGGAGGGCTACACCACCGCCACCGCGCTTGCCGACGCCCTCGTCCGTCGCGGCGTCCCGTTCCGGGCGGCCC
>JAKAMV010000380.1 GCA_021812735.1 Chloroflexota bacterium
CAGCGCGGCCACGGCGAGAGCGGCCATCAGGCCGACGGTGATCAGCCGCTGCTCGCGGGTGAGCGGCGGGAGGGGCGCGAGGTCGGCTGCCATGGGACGTCGAGTCTACCGGCCCCGGCGGTCGCGGGCCGCGGCCCCAGGGCCCTGCCCGACGGCGCGACCTTCGCCCGGGCGGCCGCCGAGGAGGCCGCGGCGCCAGCCCGCGGGATCGATCCCCGGACGCCACAACCGGGACCGGTATCCCTGCCCGCCCTCTAGAATGCCGGCATGCCCCGCCGTCACCTCGTCCGCCCGATCGCCGGGCTTGGCGTCCTCGTGCTCGTCGCGGCCTGTGGCGGCATGCCCACGGCCACCGGCGGGCCGCCCAGCGCGACCGCCCTCGCATCGCCGGTGGCCTCGTCCTCAGCCGTCGCCCCGTCCGCTGCCGCGTCGATCGCGGCCGCCGCCCCGTCCGCCATGCTCGGGCCGACCACCGGGGCGCTCACGCTCGTCGAGCCCCTGCGTGACGTCTCTGCGGCGGTCGGCTCGGTGGCGCTGACCCCAGCGGGCTCGCTCGTGGCGACCGAGGCCGGCGCCGACCAGAGCCTGCACGCCCTCGACTGCGCGGCCAGCTGCGGCGACCCGGCCACGTGGACCGACACCCTGCTGGACCCGGGCGTCGCGTGGGCCAACCCGATCGTCCGGGCTCGCGACGACGGCTCGCTGGTGGCCGTGGCGGACGGTCGCGCAGCCGGGCAGCCCACGGAGGCCATCGGCACCTGCGCGAGCAGCTGCGACAAGCCCGCGTCGTGGCACTGGGCTCTGATCCCGCTGCCCGCCGGCAGTTCGGGCCAGCGCGATCCGAGCCGATATGTCGCTGTGGGCGGCGACGCCATGGTCATCGGCCTCGGCTCCGGCTCGCCGATGAGCGCGCTGGTGTGCGGCGGCACCTGCGACCACCCGGCCAGCTGGGCCCGCATCGTCCTCTCGGCCGGCGCCTGCACCGCGCCCAGCGTCGCCGCCAGCCCCGCCGGGGCGATGGCGATCGCGTGCGCCACGCGCAGCACGGCCTCCGCCACGGCCGAGAGCGTGGACGTCTGGTCGTGCCCGGGCCAGTGCACCAACCAGATCAACTGGGGCGGCGTGTCCGGGGTGGCATCCGGGTCCGGCCTCGCGGTCGACGTGACGGTCGGGCCGGGCGGCTCGGTCAACGCCGCCGTGGACCTGGGCACCCAGGCCAACACCGCGATGTCGCACCATCTCGGCTGGTTCCAGTGCCTGGGCGGATGCGCCACGCCCGCCTCGTGGCACGGGATCGAGGTGGGCACCGAGACCCTCTACGGCCACCGGCTGGCCGCCGCAACCGACGGGCAGGGCCGGTCGGTGGTCGCCTATGACGGCACGAGCTCGGCCGGGAGCGGGCTGCTGGCCGCCGTGTGCACCGCAGGGTGCCTCAAGGCGGCGTCGTGGTCGGTGGTCCTCCTCGACGACGCGACGCGCCTGAGCGCCCAGATCGCGGTGACCGCGCCGCCCGGCTGCACCACGGTGGCCTGGGTGCCGGCCTCCGTCACCGACATCGCGCTGCGCGGTGCCTGGGCCGCGATCGCGTCCGGCTACGATGCCGTCGGCTCCGGCGGTTCCTGCGCCGCGGACCCGCACACCCCGGGCGCGGGCTTCCAGCCGATCCGCAGCGTGGTCAGCCTGGCGGTGCTGGGGCCCTAGCCCCGCGCAGCCGCCGCGCCGGCGCTAGCCTGCCTCCCCTCCCCCGCCCGGCGCGGGCGACACCGCCGGGCCGCCGAAGCGCTCGGTCCGGAACGCGAAGACCTGCGCACCCGGCTCCCGCCAGGCGCCCGCGGGCAGGCCGGCCTTGCGGGTGGCGATGTCGAGCATCTCCACCTTGCCCAGCCCGTTCTCCTCGGCGACCTCCGGCAGCAGGAGGCCCCGCCGGCTGCCCAGCTGCACCACGATCCCGTCCACCCCGATCCGCCACGCGAGCGGGTCGGCGAGGGGAACCATGGGCCCGAGCACCGAGACGTCCACCTCGAGTCGCGCGAGCTCCTCGGGTGCCACCGGCCGGAAGCGCGGGTCCGCGCGCGTGGCACAGGCCGCCGCCTCGGCAACCGCATCGTGCACCGGCCGGACCGGGTCAAGGATCCCCATGCAGCCGCGGAGCTCGCCGTCCTCCACGAGGGTCACGAACGCCGAGGCCCGCAGGTCGGTGGCCGACGCCTCGTGCATGGCGGCGTCGAGGGCGTCGGTCGGCCTCGCCCGGCTGGCCACCGCGACGGCCGTGCGCGCGAGCGCCAGCAGCTGCGCCCGTGCCGCCTCGTCCACCGCCACCGGCCCCGGCAGGCCGGCCTCACCCGCACGCTCGGTGTCGGCCGTCATCGTTCGCCTCCTCGTGGGCACATGTTGCGCCGGGGCGGGAGCCCTGGGCAGGGCGCGATGGCCCGAAACCGGCCGGGCGGCCCTTCCGGGCACGCCCCGCCGGGACGACACTGCGCCCGGAGGTCCAGCGGTGCCCCGTTCCCCCAGCCACCCCGCCACGCCCGCGGTCCCCGGGCTGCTCGCCGCGCCCGAGGCCGACGGTGCCGTCCGCTGCAACGTCTGCGCGCACCGGTGCCTGGTCCGGCCGGGCCGAAGCGGGATCTGCGGCGTGCGCGAGAACCGCGGCGGAACGCTCTATGCCCTCACCTATGGCAGCGTCGTCGCGGCAGCCCTCGACCCGATCGAGAAGAAGCCGCTGTTCCACGTGGACCCGGGGTCCACGGCCTGGTCCGTGGCGACGCCCGGATGCCCGTTCCACTGCCTGTTCTGCCAGAACTGGGAGATCGCGCAGGGCCCGCGGCTGGGCCTCGACCTGCCGACCCGCCCAACGTCCCCCGACGAGGTGGTCCGCGACGCGGTCACCAGCGGCGCCCGAGCCGTGGCGTACACCTACGTTGAGCCGACGGTGTTCCTCGAGTTCGCGCTCGACACCGGGCGGCTCGCCCACGCGGCCGGCCTGCGGAATCTGTGGATCACCGACGGCTACGCCACGCCCGAGGCGGTGGCCTTGCTGGCGGGCGTCATGGACGCGGCCAACGTGGACCTCAAGAGCTTCTCCGACCGCTTCTACCGCCGCCTGTGCGGGGCACGCCTGGCGCCGGTGCTCGACGCCATGCTCGCGATGCGCGAGGCCGGCATCTGGCTGGAGGTGACGACGCTGGTCATCCCGGGCCGCAATGACAGCGACGCTGAGCTCGGCGCCATCGCGGCCTGGGTCGCCGGGAGCCTCGGCCCGGAGACGCCGTGGCACATCAGCCGCTTCCACCCGGACTTCCGGCTCGCCGACGTGCCGCCGACGCCGTCCGCAACGCTCGCCCGGGCCGCGGCGATCGGCCGGGACGCGGGGCTCGCCCATGTCTACGTCGGCAACGCGCCCGAGCTCGGCCCGTCGGACACGCACTGCGCCGGGTGCGGGGCCGTGATGATTGAGCGGCAAGGCTATCGCGCTCGGTCGCGGCTCACGGCCGTCGGCACCTGCCCCGACTGCGGACGGCCCCTGGCCGGCATCGGGCTCGGGAAGGCCGCGTCGTGATCCGAGCCCGCGCGATCCGCGAGCCAGCCGTGGCGGGCTCCTTCTACCCGGCCGGCAGCGAGCGCCTCAGCGAGCTAGTCGCCGCCTGCCTCGCAGCGGCACCCGGGGCGCTTGTCGAGACGCCATCGCTCGGCGCCCTCGTGCCCCACGCTGGCCTGGTCTACTCGGGGGCGGTCGCAGCGGCAGGCTGGCAGGCCCTCCTCGCTGGCGCGGGATCCGCCCCGACCGTCGTGATCCTGGGCACCAACCACAGCGCCTGGTTCGAGGGTGTCGCCGTGTTCGACACCGGTGCGTGGCGCCAGCCGGCGGGCGAGGTGGCGGTGGACGAGTGGGTCGCGCGCGAGGTGGCCTCGCTCGGCCCGCCGTTCGCCGCGAACCCGGGCGCGCACCGCGACGAGCACTCGATCGAGGTGCAGCTGCCCCTCCTCTACGCGCTCCGGCCGGGCGCGCGGATCGTCCCGTGCTCCGTGGCTGCCGGGACCGGGCAGGCGGCCGTCGAGGCTGGCCGGCGCCTGGGCGCTCGCCTCGGCGCGATGCGGGCCGACGGGCGTGAGATCCTGCTGGCGATCAGCACCGACATGGCGCACTACCCGGCCCACGACGTGGCGGTCGCCGTGACCGAGCGGCTGCTGCCGTCCATCGTGAGCCTCGACGCCGAGCTGCTCGCGACGCGGGAGCAGGCGGAGGCCCGGTCCGGCGCCCGGGGCGTGGTCTGCGGGATGTGCGGGATCCAGCCCGCGGTGCTGGGACTGGCGGCGCTCCGGGCGATGGGCGCGGCAGGCGGCACCGTGCTCGCGGCGGCCACGTCGGCGGACGCGGGCGGCCCGCCAGACCGCACCGTCGGGTACTTGGCGGTTGCCTTCGCCTGACCCGCGCGCACCGGGCGCGGGCGCCACCGGCACGGGCGAGGCCGCAGGCGGTCTCCGGTTCGGACTAGCGGACCGGCACCGCGCCCTGGGCGAACTGCGCCATGAGGTCCGCGTACCCGGGCAGCCCCCGCTCGTACCCGATCGCCCAGAAGCCGGCCCCGGCGAGACCCCGAGACTCGCCCAGGCCCAGTTTCGTCGCCAGCGTGGCGGGCGAGTCCACATAGACCGCGGTCCAACGGACGGCGCCGGACGCCGAGGGCGGCGCCGGGGCTGGCGATGCCGGCGCCGCCGGGCCTGACGTGCCCCACGGGGCGGACCCCGATCCCGTGGCCGCCGCCGGCGGGGCGGCCACGCTCCCGTCCGAGCCCAGGAAGTACACGTCAACCGCCTCGAGCGGATCCGTCTGCGGCACCGCCGCCGGGTTGGCGAGCACGTCCAAGTGCTCGCCCGGCACCCATGTGCTGCCGCTGCCCGTCGCCGGCGCCCCGATCACGGGCCCCGCCACGGGCCAGGCCATGCCGTACAGCGGCAGGCCGAGCAGGAGCCGCCCCGGGGGAATGCCCGACGCCGCATAGAGATCGAGGGACCACGTGAGCGAGCGTCCCTGGTCCGCCCGCGCCACGGGTGCGGTCCCCCCGGGCGATGACGCGGCAGTCCGGTAGTCGTAGCCCATCAGGAACACCCGGTCGGCGCCTGCCCCGATGGCCGTCGCCGCCATCGCCGCCCCGGTCGGGCCGGATCCGGTGGCCACCGTCACGGTGCCGTGGGGGTCCGCGGCCAGGAGCGCCGTGCGAAGCTGCCCCACGAAGGTGCCGTAGGCGACCATCTGCCCGGGGTCGAGGCCCTCGACATCCACGTCCACGCCATCCGCCCCAAGCCTCCCCACCAGGCCGACGAGCGCCCGGACGGTGGCGGCCTGCGTCGGCGCGGAGGCGAGCAGGGCCTTGGTGTGCGCGGCCGCGAGGCTGCTGAAGACCACCTCGACACGGGTCCCCCGCCGGTGCGCGGCCGCGATCAGCGCGGCGCCGAGCGGCCCGGTGATCCGCCGGTAGCCGGCCAGGCCCGTGCTCAGCGCGCCCCTCGCGTCGTTCGTGACGGAGAACAGGCCGACGGTCGATAGCGGCGTGGCGGCCACGTGCGCGGCCATCGCGCCGTCCATCTCCCAGTACGGCACGAAACCGTACAGCTCGTGGCCGGGCGCGGGGACGGGCGACGCCGACGGCGTCGGGCCCCCGCCCGGCGTCACGGCGCCCGCGCCCGCCGACATGCCGGCGCCGGGCGGCATGGTTGGGGCCGGCCCCGGGCCGCAGGAGGCCGACAGCGTCATCGCCAGCGCGGCGGCGACGAGCCGCGCCCGGCCCGACAGGTGCATCACGCCGCAGAGCGTGCCCGTGGCGGCGCGGCAGGTCAACTGCGCCGGGAGGCCAAAGGGTTGAGGATTCTTCGCCCTCGGGCCCCTTGTTCCCGTCGTCGCGAGCGCGCATCCTCGGCGTGACCGAAGGAGGTGGTTCGGTGACGGCGGTTGGACGCGCCCGCGGCGGCCCGGTGAGGACGGACGGGCTCGGCGGGCTCGAGCGACGTGCGCTGACCCTGTGGCCGAGACTGGACCGCACGGCGCTCCGGCGCTGCCACAACGATGCCCGTCGGATCGCGTCCCTGGTCGCCCGACGCACCACGATGCCGCCCGAGGCAATCCTGGCCGTGCTGACGATGCCGCAGGTCAGCGACGACGACATCGACGCCTGGTTCGGCTGAGCCGATCGCCCGTACAATCGCCGGGTGACCGCGACCGCCGCCCCTGCCCGAACTGCCGAGTCCCAGCCCAGCGCCGGCAGCAACCGCCGCCACCTCGCGATCGTGCTCGGCGTCGCGATCCTCGCCCTCGCCGCGGACGCGCTCGCCGCCTGGCTGTCCGGCAGCCTCGCCCTCGTCGCTGACGCGGCCCATCGTGTCACGGACGTGATGGGCGTGACGATCGCCTTCTTCGCCGCCACGCTCGCCGCCCGCCCCGCCAGCCACGACCGCTCGTTCGGCTACGCCCGCGCGGAGGTGATCGCCGCCTGCGTCAACGCCGGCCTCCTCGTGGCGCTCGGCATCTTCATCTGCTACGAGGCCGTCACGCGTCTCGTCGCGCCGGAGACCCCGGAGCCGGGCCCGATGCTCGTCGCGGCGGCCATCGGCCTCGCGGGGTCGGGCACCGCGGCCTGGATCCTGCGCTCCGAGCACAGCGGCTTCGCGGCCCGCGGCGCCTTCCTCGACGTGCTCGGCGACGCGATCGGCTCCGTGGCGGCGATCGCGGCGGCGCTGCTCGTGATCGCCACCGGCTGGGCCTACGCGGACCCGCTCGCCTCGCTCGCGGTCGTGGCGCTCGTCGTGCCGAGGGCGCTGCTGCTCCTGCGCGACGCGCTGTCGGTCCTCATGGAGGCGACGCCGCCCGGGCTCTCGCTGCCCGCCGTCCGCCAGCGCCTGCTCGCCGTGCCGAGCGTCATCGGCGCCCACGACCTCCACGCCTGGCAGATCACGGCCGGCCTGCCGATGATCACCGTGCACGTCATCGCCGAGGACGGCGCGGACGAGCAGAGGATCCTGCGCGACGTGGACGCCGCCCTCGCGGCGGACTTCGACCTCGCCCACAGCACGATCCAGGTGGAGCACCGGCTCCGACCCCTCGAGCCCGGCGCGCACGCCTGAGGCGCCCGGCCCGCCCGGCATCTCGGCACCCCGCCGCGACCCGCTCAGCCGCGCGCGGCGGAGAGAACGGCCCCGGCCAGGACACCCGCGAACGAGGCAGCTGCCGCCAGGACGAGCGCGATGGCGACCCACGAGGGCACGAGCAACGGCGTGACGGACGACGGCCCCCAGGCCGCCAGGCCCACGGCCACGCCAGCGACGCCGGCCACCGCCCCCGACCAGGCCAGCGCCCGGTCACCCGGCGCGTCCTGGGCCGTCCGGTACGAGGTGCGCCGAGCGTCAGCCCCGTAGCCGCGCGCCTCCATCGAGATCGCCAGCCGCCCGACACGCTCGAAACCCGCCACGAACACCGGGAGCAGCGCCGGCACCACGGCACGCAACCCCGAGGCGCGGAGCCCACGCGCTCGCTGCGCGTCCAGCACGATGCCAAGCTCCCGCTGCAGCAGGGGCACCAGCTGCATGGTGGTGCCGAGCATGAGCGCGACCGGATGCGGCACGCGAAGCCGCACCAACGCCCCGAACAGATCGGCCGGCCGCGTGGTCACCAGGACCACCACCCCGACGGCCTCCATCGCCACCAGGCGCGACACGAACGACACGGCCCGGGCGAGCGCCTCGGCGGTGATCGCCGCCGGGCCGACGCGCGCCACCACCGTGCACGCCCCACCGCAGCCGCCCGGCGCCGCCGTCTGGAGCACGACGATCGACGCCGCCAGCGGGGCAAGGACGCGCATCGCGCGCCACATCGGGCCCGCGACGCCCGCCCGCACGGCCAGCACGCACGCGGCCGCCACGACCGACAGCAGCGGGAGAGGCTGGAACACGGCCAGCGAGAACGCGACGGCGGCGACCAGCCACACGAGCTTCGGGACGGCGCTGCGCCGGTGGAGGGCCGACGAGCCCGGCGCGTACCCGAACGGCGACCCCGTCAGGCTCATCCCGGATCCTCCCGTGGCGACCAGCCCCCCGGCGACCGGTCGACCTGCCCGTGCGCCCGAGGGGCGAGGACCCGGACCGCCTCGTCGACCGAGAGTGGCGGCCACGAGGCACTCCCGTCCGGCGCCACCAGCAGCGCGATCCGGGCCGCCGGCGGCGCCTCGAGCCCGGCCACCGCCAGCAGCGCGCTGTCGGCGAACACCCTGCGCGCGGGCCCGTCCGCGAGAGCCCTCCCCCCGTCGAGGACCAGGACGCGAGTCGCCACCCGCCCCAAGAAGGCCATGTCATGGCTCGCCACCAGGACGGCGCCCCCAGCCTCCGCCGCCGCCCGAACCTGTGCGACCACGAGGTCCTCGACTCGCACGTCGGCGCCGGTCGTCGGCTCGTCCAGCACCAGCACGGGCGGCCGACCGGCAATCGCAGCACCGAGCGCCACCAGCTTGCGTTCCGCGCGCCCCAGCCGGAACGGATGCCGGCCAAGCAGGTCCCCCAGCTCCAGCGCCTCGGCCAGCTCGCGCACGCGCTCCCCGATCCGGGCCTCGGGCATCCCCAGCGAGA
>JAKAMV010000381.1 GCA_021812735.1 Chloroflexota bacterium
GCTCGCGGCTGGACCAGAGACTTGCGCGGGCTGTCGGGCGCCGATCAGATGATCGCGGACATGTACCCCAACCTGCGCGGGTACTACCAGGCGGCGGACGGCACCATTCTCGGATCGCCGTACTTCAACGCGGTCCACGTGCTGTTCTACAACCAGTCCCACCTGCAGAAACTGGGCCTGCAGCCGCCGCAGACCCTCCAGGATGTCTACGACCAGTCAAAGAAGATCAAGGATGCGGGCATCAATAGCAGCCCGTACCTCGCCTACTGGGTCAAGGACTTCATGGAGGAGTACCTCAACGTCTACCTCGTCGCCGAGGGAGTGACGATGTGGGACGACAAGGGCAACCCGGTCTTCCAGGACGACCCGAAGACCCTCGGCGTCTTCGAGTGGTGGCAGTCGCTCTACCAGGACGGCCTCACGACGAAGACAATGCTGACCGACGACCCCACGAAGCTCTCGACGCTCCTGGGGACCGGCGAGGCGACGTTCTTCACGCTCCACCACTACTTCATGCCGATCATCAAGGGGCTCAAGAACGCCCCTGAGGCGGCGAACATCGCCATCGACTACGACCGGATGCCCGGCGCTTCGGGGAAGATGTTCATGATGGCCGCCATGGTCCAGATGGGGTCGAAGGCGACCGGCAGCGCAGGGGACGCCGCTTGGAGCCTGATGAAGTACTTCGGCTGGAAGGATGCGAACGGCAACATGCCCGCATTCGAAGCGTGGGCCAAGTTCGCCCAGCTGGGTGCTCCGTACCCGGCCTTCTGGAAGGACCCTGCAGTCGTGGCTGCGTTCAGCCCCAACTTCGATGTCCCGAAGCTGATCGACGTCTTCGAGAACAAGGCCGTCGTCCAGCCCACGCGGACCGCTCGGTGGTACGCCCAGTGGCAGGCCACCTTGGGCGACCGGATGCAGGCGATGATCTCCGGGCAGGCGACGCCCCAAGCGACGATCGACGCCATCGTCGCCGACGTCAAGACAGCGCAGAACTCCGGCTTGTAGTCGGCGGCACGTCGACGCCGGGGCGGGAGGACCTATCGTGACCGAGCAGCCGCCGGACCGGCACGTCGGGCTGCGGCATCTCGGGCGAGGCCGCAACCGCACCGGCGCCGCAAACGGCTCGGTGCATCCGGGCGGGTTGGCAGCGAGGAACCGGCGCTTCGGCGCCGCCCTCGCTGTCCCCGCCACGCTCCTCGTCACTCTTCTCATCGGCTTGCCAGCAATCCTCACGGTCTGGTACAGCCTCGAGAAGGTCACGCTCGAGGGCTCCGCCTCGTTCGTCGGCCTGGCGAACTACGCGCTGCTCGCCTCGAGCGGCCCCTTCTTCCACGGAGTCTGGCTGACCGTCGTCTATGCCGCCGGCGTGACCGTTGTCTCGACGGTTCTGGGCATGGTCTTCGCGCTGACCCTGAACCAGGTGTTTCACGGTCGCGCCATCGCTCGAACGCTCCTTATCGTCCCCTGGGCGGTCCCGTGGCTGCTGGTCGGGATCATCTGGAAGTGGTTCGTGGACGGAGACGTCGGAGGCCTCAACGGCGCCCTCTACCAGGCCGGCGTGATCAAGGAGTACATCCCGTTCCTTGCGAGTCCTGGATGGGCGCTCACGGTCGGGATCGTCGCCGCGTCGTGGCGTCAGGCATCGCTCAGCGGGCTGCTACTGCTGGCCTCGCTCCAGGTGATCCCGACCGAGATCGGGGAGGCGGCGCTCATCGACGGGGCGACCGCTCCGCAGCGCTTCCGCTACGTGGTCCTGCCGTGGCTTCGCCAGGTGCTCGTGATCGTGGCGATCACCAACGTCGTCTCAGGATTGCTGCAGTTCGACGTGATCTACGCGCTCACGCAGGGCGGCCCGGGCGACGCCACGAAGCTGCTCTCGATGATCCTGTACCAGCAGTTATTCCAGTTCGACAACGTCGGCGTCGGCTCGGCGATCGCCGTGGTCATGGGTCTCGTCGCCTTCGGCGTCGGTCTGCTGTTCGTGACGTCTCTCTACCGTGATGAGTCGGCGTATGCGGGAGGCGCGACATGACGGGCCGGCGTCGACTGATCCACGGCTCTCCGACGCGGTCCGTTCCCCAGATCGTCCTGACCTACGTCGCCGCGATCGCGTTCGCGATCTGGGTCCTGTTCCCGCTCTGGTTCACCATCTCCAGCAGCTTCTCGAACCCCGCCGAGATGGTGGCGCGTCCTCCTCACTGGATCCCGTCAGATCCGACGCTCTTGAACTACGAGGCCGTCCTGACCAACGTCACGCCCGCCCAGGCAGGAGCGACCACGGCGACGTTCGTCCCCCCGAGCCTCCAGGGGCAGGTGCTGCGCGCGATCGGCATGAGTCTCTTGGTGGGCGCCTGCGTCATGGTCCTCAACCTGGTGATCGGCGGGGCGGCCGGCTATGGCTACTCTAGGTTCCGGTTCCGCGGGAGCCGGCTGGCATACCTGTTCCTGCTCGCTACGCAGGTCGTGCCGGCGATTGCGATCGTCACGCCGTTCTTCGCCGCGTTCCACATGGCCGGCCTCATCGGCAGCCCGATCGCGCTGATCGTGTCGTACCTGGTGTTCACGACGCCGCTGTCGATCTGGCTCCTCAAGGGCTACTTCGACGCGGTGTCTCCGGAAATCGAGGAAGCGGCCTTGGTCGACGGTGCCACGCGCCTCCGGATCATCTGGTCAATCGTCGCGCCCATCTCGAGGCCGGGCCTGATCGCCACAGGGCTGCTCGTCTTCCTCCAGTGCTGGAGCGAGTTCTTCTACGCCAACGTCCTGACGAACCAGCTCACGATCCCACCCCTGCTGGCGGGTTACAACACCCCGCCGCTCGTGTTCGGGTGGAACGTGCTGGCGGCCGCGACCATGCTCTCGATCCTGCCGCCCCTACTCCTGGCGGTGATCTTCCAGCGGTTCGTGGTCAGTGGCCTCAGCCACGGGGCGCTGAAGTGACTGCCCGTCGCGATAGCGTGCGCTGGGGTGTCGTGGGCTCCGGCGGGATCGCCCAGCGGCGGACGATCCCGGAGGGCCTCACCAGAGCGCCGCATGCCCGTCTAGCTGCCGTGTTCGACACAGACACGTCCGTGAACCGGGCCGTCGCGGAGCGGTTCGGGGTGCCGACGGCGTCGAGCCTCGACGAGCTGCTCGGCGCCGACCTCGATGCCGTCTACGTCGCGACGCCGGTCAGGGAGCATCTGCCGGTCATCTTGGCGGCAGCGGCAGCCGGGAAGCACGTCCTCTGCGAGAAGCCCCTGGGGATCGACGTGGACGAGGCGCGGCGGGCAGTCGAGACCTGTCGCGAGCGCCGTGTGCTCCTTGGGACCGCGTTCATGATGCGGTTCGCTGCTCAGCACCGGGCCGCCCTCGAGTTCATCGAATCGGGCCGGCTCGGGGTGCCCGTCTACGCCAGGGCGCAGTTCTCCACGTGGTATCCGCCGATCGAGGGTGCGTGGCGACAGGATCCCAGCACGGGCGGCGGGGGAGCCCTCATCGACATGGGCAGCCACTGCATCGACCTGCTCGAGATGCTGTTCGGCCCAGTCGGCAGCGTCAGCTGCATCTTGGGTCGTACCGTGCACCCGTATGCGTCCGAGGACAGCGCCGTCGTCCTGCTCCGCTTCCGCACTGGGGCGCTGGCCACCGTCGACGCCTTCTTCTGCATCCCCGATGCCGGTAGTGAGAACCGCCTGGAGCTGTACGGCTCGCGCGGCAGCATCCTCGCCAGGGGCACGATCGGCCAGGATGGGGCCGGCGAAATGGTCGCGCACCTCGACAGCGACGCGGCCCCCTACGATCCATTGCAGCCCGCGCGGGGGCGGAAGGGGACGCCGATCGCCCCACAACCGCTGAATCCGTATCTGGCCGAGGTCGAGGAGTTCAGTCTGGCCATCATCGAGGGCCGCCAGCCGTCGCACGATGGCCGTCTCGGTCTTCGCAGCCAGCTGGTTGTGGCGGCGTGCTACGAGTCCGCTCGCCTCGGCCGGGCCCAGGACGTTCCGGATGTCGAGACGCCCACCGGCCCGGCGTCGCTTGGGGCGTAGGGAGGCCCTGTCCCGCATGCCGAACGCGCCCCGAGCCCGAGGTTCCGTGAACGGCCCGATCGTCCCAGGGCTGGACCTGCCTGGCACGCCTGCTGTGCTCCGGCGTCTCAACCAGATCCAGGTTCTCCGCGCCGTGCGCAGCCAGGGTACGACCAGCCGCGCCGAGATCGCCGCCATGACGGGCCTCTCGAAGGTGACGGTGAGCCAGGTCGTGGGCGACCTCCTGGGCGCGGGCGTCGTTCGCGAGCGGCTCGAGTCGCCCGCAGACCGCGAGAACCGGGTCGGGCGCCGCGCGCGCGTCGTCTCGTTCCGCCCGGAGGCCCACCACGTCCTCGGGATCGACATCGGAGCGACGCAGGCCCTGATCCTGGTCGCGGACCTCGCCGGTCGGATCGTCCAGGAGAAGCGCCTCGCGGTCAGTGCGGCATCGACGCGGGAGGAGCGACTCGATGCCATCCGGGCCGCCGCCCACGACGCCGTGCGACAGGCCGGGCTGGCGATGGGTGACATCAGCGCAGTCGGCGTGGGGACACCGGGGATCGTCGCCCCATCTACTGGGGGCGTCACGCTGGCCCCCCAGCTGCCGGGCTGGGAGTCCATCCCGCTCGCGGACGAACTCGCTCTCGGGACGGACTGCCCTGTAGTAGTGGCGAACGAGGTTCAGCTGGCCGTCCTCGGGGAGCAGTGGCTCGGCGCCGCGGCGGGCGTCCAGCACGTCGCCTACCTGCACATCGGCGTCGGTGTCGGCCTCGGGATCATCACGCACGGCGACCTCCATCAGGGTGCCAGCGGTGCCGCAGGCGAGATCGGGTACCTCGCGCTCGGGTTGCCCGACGATCCGAGACGGCCGCCGCAGACGGGCCGGTTCGAGTGGCTCGTCGGCGGCCCGGCGTACGAACGGCGCGCCGCGGAGCTCATCGACGCCGGTCGCGGACTCGGGCTGCTCAGTCGGTCCAAAGACGGGACGGTCTCCGCGGAGTGCGTCTATCGGGCGGCTGCGGATGGCGACCCGGACGCCAACTCGATCGTAGACGAAGTCACCGACATCACCGCGCTGGGAATCGCAGGGCTCGTGACGATCCTCGACCCCGAGCTCGTCATCATCGGCGGTGGAATATCGCGGGCGGGGGAAGGTCTCCTTGCGCTGCTCCGGGCGAAGGTGGCTCGCCTCCTGCCGCGCTCGCCGCGCATCGCTGGCTCATCGCTCGGGGACGAGGCCGTCGCGATCGGGGCGATCCGCGTCGCCCTCGACCAGTGGGATGCGGCCGCCTTCAGCCTGGCGTCCCCGTCGTGGAGGGAGTGAGACACGTGCGGGTCCTCGCCGTCGGAGCCCATCCTGATGACCTCGAGATCCTCTGCGGCGGGACGCTGGCCCGCTACGCCGCCGAGGGGCACGCGGTCGTGATGTGCCACATCGCGCTTGGCGACCGAGGGTCCTATGTCTTGACAAGGTCCGAAAGCGCTGCGGTCCGCGACGCGGAGGCCCGTCGTGCAGCGGGTCGGATCGGAGCCGATTATCTCGCCCTCGGGATCCCGGATGGCGAGGTCAACGCCGCCGACCAGGCCCAGCGGCTCCTTGTGATCGAGGCCATCCGGACGTCTCGGCCTGACGTCGTGATCGCGCACGCGCCGAACGACTACATGGCCGACCATGTTGAGGCGTCTCGGCTCGCCTTCGACTGCAGCTTCCTCGCCACGGTGCCGCTCCTCGAGACCGCATCGACGTCGCTCGAGGCCGTGCCCGCGCTGTTCTACATGGACACCCTAGCCGGCAACCTGTTCACCCCTACCGAGTACGTCGACGTTACGGACCATCTCCAGGCCAAGCTCGACATGTTCGGTATGCATGCCAGCCAGCTGGAGTGGCTCCGCGACCACGACGGCGTCGACATGCTGGAGCAGATCCGCGCCGTCGCACGATTCCGGGGGCTTCAGTGCGGGGTCACGTTCGCTGAGGGATTCATGACCTGTAACGCCTGGCTTCGGGCCAGGCCCCAACGGCTGCTGCCGTAAGAGGGACCCGATGATCACTGCGGCCGACTTCGCCTACGACCTCGCCAGGTTCATCGACTTCCGCGACCGTGCCGCGCTCGCGCGCGTTCGGGCCATCCCGCGGAGCGCCATCACGGACCATCCGAACCCAGACTTCCGCATCCGGGTGGAGGACGACCCGGATGCCTTCTATGCGGCCTTCGCCGAGGACATCGTCGGACGGATCGAGCAGGCGCGGATGGAGGGGCGCCGCTGTGTCCTGATCCTTCCGGTCGGGCCCGTGCCGCAGTTCGTCAAGGCGGCCGCGATGATCAACGAGCGTCGCCTCACGATGGACCACGTCCACACGTTCAACATGGACGAGTACGCGGACGAGGACGGACGGACCGCGCCAGTCACGTGGTCTGGCTCGTTCCAACGGGCCATGCTCGAGGTCTTCTTCGGCCGGATCGATCCGGACCTGCGCCCGCCGCTCGCCCAGATTCACTTCCCGACGTCGGAGAACATCGAGGGCTACGGCGAGCAGATCGCCGAGCTCGGCGGGGCCGATGCCTGCTACGGCGGGATCGGCTGGTGCGGGCACATCGCGTTCTGGGAGTCCCATCTCGGACATGAGTTCGGAGGCGACCTCGAGGCCTTCAAGAAGGCAAGCGCCCGGATCGTCGAGTTGCACCCGATGACGATCATGCAGAACGCGCTCCACTCGTTCGGGGGCGACTGGTCCGCTGTGCCGCCAAAGGCGGCCACCATCGGGCCGGCAGAGATCCTCGGCGCACGGCACCGGAGCTTCTGGCTCGACGGCGACCTCGGCCGGGGCGTGTCCTGGCAGCGCTTCATCGCGCGCCTCGTCGCATTCGGTCCGGTCTCGGAGTTCGTGCCCGGCTCGATCCTGCAGACCGCCAGAACCGACTACACGCTGCTGGGCGGCGTCGCCGACGACGTCGAGATCTACATGTCATGACCGAGCCGCTCGTCACCTGCGCGGGGATCGCCGTCTGCGACGTCCTGGCTAGGACCGTCCGCCACCCGCTGCCCGTGGGCTACCTGGCGCTCGTCGACGAGGTCGCCATGGCGGAGGGGGGCTCGGCCCTGCGAACCGCGAGGGCGGTCGCGTCGATGGGGATCGGCACCCGCTTGGTCGCGGCGATCGGCCCAGACCCGTTCGGGGAGTTCCTGCGCAGCTCGGTGTCCGCGCCCGACCTGACCGTCGACTGGGTGGTCGCACGGTCGACCACGTCATCGTCGGTGATCCTCGTGGGAGACGCCGGAGACCGGACGATCCTGCACAACATCGGAGCCGATGCGTTCCTCACCGCGGACGCCGTGCGCGCCGCCCTCGTCGGACGCGTCCTGCACATCGGCGGGGCCCTGGTGCTGCCAGGCCTGGACGGCGAGCCGCTCGCGGCGCTCTTCCGGGATGCGCGGCGGGCAGGGATCATCAACAGCCTGGACGTGGTGTATGACCCGACGGGGCGCTGGAACTCCGTGCTGCCCGCCCTCGCCTACACGGACCTCTTCTGCCCGTCGCGCGCCGAGGCCGAGGCGATCACCGGTCGCGCGGCGCCGGAGGACTCCTCCGCCGCTCTTCGCGACCTTGGCGCCCGAGTCGTGATGGTCACGAACGGTGCGGATGGCTGCTACGTGAACTCTGATGGATGGCAGGGGCACGTGCCCGCCTACAGTGTGGCCACGGTTGACACCACGGGGGCCGGCGACGCATTCGCAGCCGGTGCCATCGTGGGCCTGCTCGCAGGGCTTCCACCCGAGCAGATTGCTCTGACGGCGTCGGCCATGGGGGCACTTGCAACGACGACGATCGGCACCTTCTCGGGCACGTCGCGGCCGGCGGACATCTGGACGATGACCGGTCTGTCCGAGCCTCTCGGCTTCCGGCAGGTCCAAATGCCAGCGAACCGCAACGAGACCCGGGGCGGGGCATGACATGCGAGTCTCGGTGCTGGTCGATCTCAATGGGGAGATGAGCTAAGGCGTTGCAGCGCTCGTCCTTTGGCCTGGCCCTCGGTCGGCGGCGCCTCTATCGCCCGTCGGGCGCTCGGGGTCACAGGAGCCCGCGACTCCGTGCCATCCGCCACAGTCCGGTCGTCTTGGTCCTGTACGCCCGCGCCTGCCCACTGACCGGCACCATTGCGGGGATCGTGTCGACGGTTCCGCCGGTGTTGAGGTGGTTGAAGGTCGAGCGGTAGGGCATCAGGAGTGCTGACGCGACCGCGTAGGCCTCGTTCTCGCCGCCTGGAGCGTAGGGGCAAGGGCCGACAGATTCAGGGTTCGGGCAACTCGGAGGGCTAGCCCTCCGGCAGGGTCACGCTTCGCTTGGGAAGCAGACACTCTGCCAGCTGAGTTACTCCCGCTCGGGAGGACCCGATTGCAGCGCGGCGCCGGCGGCGCATCTACCGGCGGCCATAGCCAAGACGGCGGCGTGGCCGGACAGGCTTGCCACGGTCATCGCATGTCCCGGACGCCCCCAGCACGAGCATCCAAGCAGGCTGCGGCCGACCGCCGCGCAGCTCCGGCAGCAGGCGAAGGCCGCAGGCCTTGTCGACGCCGGGCGTGAGGCACCGGGAGG
>JAKAMV010000382.1 GCA_021812735.1 Chloroflexota bacterium
CCGCCGCCCAGAACCCGCACAGCTCGCTCGTGGCGGCCGGGTCCTGGAGCACCTGGAACTTCTCGAGGTAGGCGTCGCTGTGGCGGCCGCTCTTCAGCATGAAGTGGCCCTCGCTCAGGGCGCCGCTGCTCCGGAACAGGGCCTCGGTGCGGGCAGCGATGGCGTGGCGGGCGGCCTCGTCGAGGGTGCGTCGGAGGGTGGTCATGGCCGGGTGATTCTAGCCCGGGCCGGCCGTCGACCCGCCAGCAGCCGCGCTCGGGGCCGCACGCCCGGACTCCGGACGTCGTCTACCGCACCAGCATCACGAGCGCTCCCGCCCAGAGGACCGTCGCCAGCGACTGGACCATCCAGAAGGAGCGGTGGCGCGTCTTGTGGCGCAGGCCGAGGAACACCAGCCACGCCCCGACGACGCCGCCGAGCCAGCAGCCGAGCTGGAGCGTCCGCTCCCGGATGCGCCGCCAGCCGCGCTGCGCGGCGAGCTTGTCGTAGGCGTAGAGGCCCGCGGTCACGAGATTGGCGGCCACCAGCCAGGCGGGCAGCCAGCTCACCGGGCGTACTCGGCGCCGCGCGTCGAGGGGGGCCCGGCGCGTCTCGGCAGCGCGGTCCCGACCAGCTCCCGGACGTCGACGAGGCCGCGCTCGCGGCAGGCGTCGGCCAGCTCGTCGGCCAGGCGCACTGGCAACATCGGGTCCGCCAGCGCGGCCACGCCCACGGCCACGGCGCGGGCCCCCACGGCCAGGAAATCCAGCACATCGCCGACGCCCGCCACGCCGCCCACGCCGATCACCGGCACGTCAACGACCTGGGCCACCTCCCACACGACCCGCAGCGCGATCGGCCGGAGCGCCGGACCGCAGATCCCCCCGTAGGCAGCGCCGAGAGCCGGCCCGCGACGGTCGGGGGCGGGCAGGAGTCCGGGCAGCGTGTTGACTGCGGCGATCACGTCGGCACCCGCATCCTCGACCGCCCTGGCCACCGCGCGGACATCACCGGCGGCGGCGGTGAGCTTCGCGATCACGGGCAGGTCCGTGCCGCGCCGCGCGGCAGCCACCCAGGCGCCGACCGCGTCGGCGTCGAGCCCGGGGACGCGGCCGCCCCTGCCTCCGCCGCACGAGAGGTTCAGCTCGACCCCCGCGACTCCCGGCACGCCCTCCAGTCGCCGGACCGCCTCGCCCAGCTCCCCCGGGGTGTCCGCGCACAGGCTGACGATCACCGGCACCGGCCAGCGCGACCTCGCTCCGGCGTACCGCTCGAGGACCGTGTCGAGGCCCGGGTTCTGCGGCCCCATGCCCAGCAGCAGGCCGGCCGGGATCTCCGCCACCCGGGGTCCGGGGTGGGCGCCGCGGGGCTTGAGCGACGTGCTCCGCGTGACCAGCCCGCCGAGCCGCGGCAGGTCCACGACGTCCGCCACCTCGACACCGTAGCCGAAGGGCCCGGCAGCGGCGATCACCGGGTTCGGGAGCACCAGGCCGCGGCCGAGGTCCACGGCCAGCGACACGGGCCGGCCGCCGAGGGCGTCGAGCGCGGGCGAGGCCCCACCGCGCCGCGCCTGGGGCGCCGGCTCCGGGCCCGACGACGGCGTCGAGGCCCGCACGCCGGACGCCGGGGGCGCCTTCCCCTTCGCGACGGGCGTGATCGCGGGCTTGATCCGTCGAACCGTGGGCGTCCGCTTCGGGTTTGCGGCTAGGCCCTTGCGCTTCGCCCTCACGAGCTGGCCCCCGTGGCGTCGCGCGGCGACGCGCGCAGCCAGACGAGCGACGTCAGCAGCACCCACGCGATGATCGAGACCAGGGCCGTCCACTCGAGGATGGCCGCGACCCAGACGTCAGGGCGGTCCGTGATCGGGCCCGCGGACCCCATCCGCTCCCGGGCGAACGCGTCGACGCGCAGCGAGACGATGAACGCGATGGATGCCACAACCGGCACCACCCCGGCGAAGCCGAGCCAGATCGGGTGGCGCGCCTCGCGCTGCCGGACGAACGCGATCGACGCGAGCGCGACAAAGATCCACCCGAATCCGAAGAACAGGCCGGCCGCCGTGACGTGCGGCGTCGGGTCGTTCATCGGGAAGATGCCCACGAACAGGCCGCCGATCCCGGCGACGACGCCCGCGGGCCCGAAGCCCCAGCGCAGCCGCGATCCGCTCGTCAGCCACAGCCCGATGACGAACACGAGGAAGAACGCGGAGCTGAGCCCGACGAGCACGTTGAAGGCGTGGGCCATTCGCGCCACGCCCAGCTGGCCGAGCTCGCTGATCCAGTGGTTGAGCGGGCTGTACGCCTCCCCATCGGCCCCCGTGTAGGACAACCCGCTGACCGCGCAGCCCGCGAGGATGGCGACGGACGACGCCACCCCGGCCATAGCGGCCCCGCGTCCGAGCCGGGCGCGCCGCGATGCCATCCCGGCGCTCACGACGCGCGCTCCCAGTCGATCTCGTCGGCGGCGAACGACGGGCCCTCGCGGCAGATGCGGAGTGGCCCGCTGGGGCCCTCGACGGCGCAGGCGAGGCAGGTGCCCGCCGCGCACCCGATGTCCTGGTCCAGCACCACCTGGAGCCATGACTTGCGCCGCGCCTCGGGCGAGCCCGGGGCCACGGGCCTGCCGCCACCGCGCTTGCGCCCCAGGGTCGCCACCCCCAACCGCTGGCGGCGGCCAGCGGCCAGGCCGGCGAGGCCGGCGAGGAGGGGGGCGGGGCCCGCGGCGAACGCCTGGTCGGCCCACGCCTCGTAGTCGAGCACGAGGTCCGCCACCGACCCGCGGTGTCCCAGCGAGCCGTCCTCGGTGGCCACCACGTACTCGACCTCGTCGGGAAGGAGGCTCGAGGGGTACACCGAAGCCGCGGTCGCGGCGCCGTAGAGCAGCACGACCGAGCGCCCGTCGCGCACCGCCTCGTCGATCAGCAGCCGGACGGCGGCGATCGACGGCCCCTGGGCGATCAGCAGCAGGTGGCGCGACCTCGGGTCCACCTCGAGCGGGCGGCCCAGCGGCCCAGCGAGGTCGGCGCGGTCACCGGGCCGGAGCGCGGCGGCCCACAGCGGCGGCGAGCTGCCGGACGCGTCGGGGCGGCCCGACGCCTGGATCGTGAGGGTCCCCGACGACGGGTCGGCCGTCGCGATCGGGAACGGCCGGCGCAGCGGCAGGCCCCCCGCCTCGAGCGTGCGGACATGGACGGCCTGCCCGGCTCGCGCCCCGGTCGCGATCCCCGGGGCGTGCCACGCGAGCAGCCACTGGCCGGGGCCGATCTCCCGGCGTTCGACGAGTTCGGCGCCGACAGGGCGCACGGCGCGCTAGTTCTCCTCGTCGTCCTCGTCGTCGGCCTCGTCGTCGTCGTCGGCCTCGTCCTCGTCGTCGTCGGCCATCTCGGGCGCGACGGACGGGAAGGCCTCGGCGAGCGAGTCGGCGAGGTCGCCGAACACGTCGGTGGGGTCGTAGAACTCGACGATGTCATCGGGGGCGGTGAGCTCGCGCCACTCGCCGTCCGCGTCCTCGGGCAGGACCTCGGCCCGGAACCGGCCCGACGAGCTCAGGATGAGGCGCTCGTCCTCGTCGTCCACGATGATCAGGTCGCCCACGAGCGCCGCCAGCTTGGCGACCGCCTCCTCGAACTGCTCGAGCAGGGCGGCCTCGTTCTGCTGGCTCTTCTCCTGGAAGTCGAGCGCCAGGTTGTACAGCGCCAGCGCGGCGGATTCCTCGTCGTCGGCCTCGAGGACGGGGGCCCGGCCGGCCGCCCACGTGTCGGCCGCCGCGGCGTAGCCGTCGTCCGAATCGAGCGCGAACGTCTCCTCGGGCGCGATCCCCGCCGTCGCCAGCAGGTCGCCGGCTGCCGTGGGCTCCGGCTCGAAGCCGGCGGCCTCGCGGGCGGCCTCCGCGAACGCCGTGTACACCTCGGCCGGGTTGTAGAGCTCGATGAGCTCGGACGGCGAGTCGACGATCTCGGTCTCCGACACCCACTCACCGGTGTCCGGGTCCTCGTAGCGGCTGCGCACGCGGAAGGTCCCGTCGGGAGCGATCGAGAGGTAGTCGGGGTCCTCGTCGATCAGCGTGAGGCCGCCCAGCTCCTTGATCCGGTCCGCGTTGCGGTCCAGGAACTTCCGGAGCTGCTCGGTGGCCTCCACCAAGAAGGCCGTCCGCTCGAGGGCGGCGTCGTTGGCGAGCGCACTCAGCGTGTCGTTGCGGCTCACGTCCATCGTTCCGCCTCCTCTAGCCGTGGTACTCAAGATCCGGTCCGAGCCGCTCTCGGAGGAACATCGAATGGTGCCGTTCGAACATCCACTCGCCGGCGCGGTGGCCCAGGGCGCGGGTGGCCTCGTCGGCCTCCAGCTTGTCGAGGGTTGCGTAGTCGGGCAGGTCGAACATGATGACGTTGTCGAAATCCCAGCCGTGGGCGACGTTGTACCAGCCCAGGAACTTGATCCCGAACTTCTCCTCGTACTCCTTCACCTGGCGCGGGAACAGCGTCTTCATGAAGAACTTGAAGAACGGGTCCCGGCCGCGGCGGACAGAGAAGTAGGTGGCGAGAACGGGCACGAACTGATGGGCCTCCGCTGACGCTCTGGTCGAGGTGTTATTGTCGCATGCCCGGCGGGCTGCTCCCGGCGTCGCGGGCGCCAACCGGGCCGTCCGCCGCGCCTGCCCCTCCGGCCGCGCCGCCTGCCTCGACCAGGCCCTGCTCCGAATCCTCGAGCTGGCCCACCGTGGGGGTGGCACCGGCGAGCGGGCGGCGGCGACCCTCATCGCGGCCGGCGGCGACAATCCGAAGCAGGAAGATCACGGTCTGCCCGCTCAGCAGCAGCAGGAGCAGCATCGCCACGAACAGGATCGCGGTCGCCCACACGGGCCAGTCCCACGCCATCGCCGACATGGGCGTCAGCACGACCAGCACGGCCAGCAGCGCCATCTGGAACCAGAAGCAGCCGAGGCCGGGGCCGCGGGCCGCGTCGAGCGGCTCGCCCTTGTACTCGACCGGCTGCGTCGTCCGGGGCGTGCGCGGGGAGGTCACGCCGCCACTGTACCGTCTGCGGGCCCGGGGCTCGGCGCCGATGAACGCCGCGGGCCGCGGCCCTGACCGCCGGGCGCCGAGGATGATTGGCCCGTGAACGACATCTGGGTGTGCGACACCTGCCGGTCGATCAACCGTCGGCGCGACGACCTCTGCTACAGCTGCGGTGCGCCGCGCTCGGGAGCCCTGGACGCGCCGGGCCTGGACCTGCGCGCCGAGAGCGCCGCCCGCGAGCGGAGCGCCCGGTGCTACGTGGCCTCGTGGCCGCTGGCGCTGGTCGCTGTCGCGCTGCTCTCGGCCGTGGCGATCCTGGGCATCGTGATGCTGCGGCTCCAGGCATCGGAGTACCCCACGATGCGGCAGGCGTTCGTGGACGCCATCGCCTCGGGACACGACACGGTCGACCAGGCGGTGACGACGGAGTCCGTCCAGCTCGGCGTCATCTCGCTGCTCCGCACGGGCCTCGCGCTGCTGGCGCTGCTGTGCCTTGCCGGATGGCTGGGCCTGGTCACGCGCAACGTGCCCCTGCTCGGCGGAGGGACGCCGTCCCGGAGCCCGCTCCGCGTCTTCGGCTACGCGCTCATTCCCGTCTGGAACCTGGTCAAGGTGCCGGGCATGATCCAGGACCTGCTGTACCGGGTCGACCCGGAGGGCGGCGGCGCGTTCATGGTGCTGGGGGCGTGGATCGGCCTGGTGGGCTCCTACCTCCTGAGCGTGGTCGGCGGCTGGGTGATCACCTGGGCCGGCGTCCGTGAGCTCATCCCCCAGGTTCAGGCCGGCGACATGGACGCGGTCGTCCGCACGTTCGGGGGCATCCTCGACCAGGGCTTCTGGCTCGATGTGGTCGTGGCGGTCATGGTGGTCGCGGGCACGGTGCTGCTGGCGGGGCTGCTGATCCGCGTGGAGATCCGGTGCGCCGCGCGCGACGGCGAGATCCGCGCGCAGATGGCCGCCTCCGGGTTGGATGCGCCGCCCATCGGACCGGACTGGCAGGCCCCGCCGTCCCCGGCGGCGCCGAACATGGCGCCCCCGCTCGAGCCGCCACCCGCCGCCGCTCCGCCTGCGGACCCGAACCCGGCGGCGATCGCGGCGGGCTCCACCACTGCTCCGGGTCCTGCGGGTCCCGCCGCGACACCCGGCCCTGCGGGTCCCGCGACGGCGGGGCCGGCGCCCGCCGCCACGACCGCGCCCTACGAGCCGAACTGGCCGAGCAGCCGCCCGTGGCCGGGATCGCTCGACTCGCGGCGGGCGCCGGGCGCGCCCGATCCGATCGCAGCACCGCCGGCACCCCTCGAGGCGTCGACGCCAGCGCTCCCGACGCCGGCTCCGGGAGCGCCGCCCGCACCAGCTCCACGCTCACCCGACGACGCGCCGCCCGGTCCTCCCCCACCCCCGCCCGGTGCGCCCCGCCTGGGCTGAGCCTCCGGGGGCCCATCGTCGAGCGTGCCGCTGGCCGTACCATTCGGCGCGATGGACGACCCGACAGCGCGCCTTGACCCCCTCGAGCCCTTCCGCTGGCACCCCGAGCCCGAGCTGATCGGGCTGCGCGACGAGGCCGCATCGCGGGACGCGCTGCGGCGCGCCGGCGAGGCCGCGTGGGAGGCGTCGCTCGCCTGGCTCTACGACCGGGCGATGGTCCGGGGCACGGGGTTGCCGACGGACTACGCAGCGCTGCGGACGGCCTACTTCGGAGCGGCCGGCGAGCCCGGCGCAGCGCCACACGATCCCACGACCCTGGCGGCGGTCCTCGACGAGTTCGCCCGCCGGATCGCCCCACACACGCTGAACTCCTACCACCCGCGCGCCCTCTCGTACTTCACGCCGCCGCCCCTCGTCGCGTCCATCGCGGGCGAGGTCCTGAGCCAGTGGACCAACCAGGGCATCGACGTCTGGCACGCCGGGCCGGTGGGGGCGTTCGTGGAGGAGGAGGTCGTCCGCTGGCTGTGCAACCTGGTCGGGTACGGACCGGGCAGCTTCGGGCTGTGCACCTCGGGCGGCGTGATGGCCAACTTCATCGCCATGGCGCTGGTCCGCGACGTGCACCTGCGGCGGCTCGCCGGGCTCCCCCGCCCGCCGCGGGGCACCGCGCTCGAGGGCGCCCGCGTCTACACCGGCGACCAGACGCACTTCTCGATCGCCCGCGCGCTCGACGAGCTGGGCTTCCCGCCCGAGACCCTGGTCGTGCTGCCCACCGACGACGTCTTCCGGCTGCACGCAGAGCCGGTGGCCCAGGCGATCAACGCCGATCGCGGGCGCGGGCTCCTGCCCGTCGCAGTGTGCGCCGTGGCCGGCTCCACGAACACCGGCTCCGTGGACCTCGTCCCCGACCTCGCGGCGCTGGCGCAACGCGAGGGGCTGTGGCTGCACGTGGACGCCGCCTACGGGGGGGCTGCCCGCCTGTCGGAGCGGGACGCGTCGCGCGTGCCCGCACTCGAGCTCGCCGATTCGGTGACGGTCGACCCGCACAAGTGGTTCTTCCAGGCGTACGACCTCGGTGCGCTCGTCGTCCGCGACGCCGATCACCTCCGCCAGACGTTCGACCGCTCGCCCGAGTACTACCGGGGCGGCGAGGGCGGCGCGACGGGGGCGCCGCTCGATCCTGAGGCGGGCGAGCACGACGCGCAGGACGCGCACGCGGACCAGCTCAACTTCTACAAGCTCGGCTTCGAGGGCACGCGGCGCTTCCGCGCGCTCAAGCTCTGGGCGAGCTGGAAGCACCTCGGGACGGCCGGGTTCGGACGGCTCGTGGAGTTGAACGACGACGTCGCCGCCTACCTCGCGGCGTGCTGCGCCGAGTCCGACGACTTCGAGGCCGCCCCCGCGACGCCCGAGCTGTCGGTCGTGTGCTTCCGACACCTCCCGGGCGGCGCGACCACGGCCGCGGCGATGCCGCCAGCCGAGCTCGACGTCCACCAGGACCAGCTGTGCGCCGCGCTGGAGCAGGACGGCGACGGCTGGCTCTCCACCACCACGCTGCGGGGACGGGCGTACCTGCGCGCGGGGGTCGTGAACTACCTCACCACAGAAGCGGACATCGACCGGCTGCTGGCCACGCTGCGCCGGCTGGCCTCCGGGCTGTAGGGCCATCCACGCCGACCCGCCGGGACAGCTCGCAGGCGCGTCGGCCGCGGCCGCTCAGGCGCCCGGCGGCTTGGCGCGCCAGAAGACGACGGCCGCCCCCAGGGCGAGGAGGCCGGTGACCACGTTGGCGATGAGCGTGAGCAGGCGGAGCGGTCCCGCCTCGTAGTCGCCGTTCAGAATCGCCAGCAGGACATAGGCGGCGTAGCCGATCAGGGTCACGGCGGCCACTAGGAGGACCGCGACGAGCAGCATCCGATTGCGATCCGCCACCCGACGCCCCCTACGACCCGATGGGCGCCGCACCGCGGGAGCGTCGCGCGGGCGCCGAGGGCACTCCGGCATGGCGTCCAGCGGGCGCGGGATCGGTGGGGGTCGACCGGCTGGCTCGCTCCGCGCGCATCATCCGGCGGACGCTCATGAGCGGCTCACGGGGCGTGGCAGGGGGTTGCTCCTCTCCATCCGGGCCTCAGCGGGCCAGGCCGGCCTCGCGGGCCCGGCGCGGATTCGGCTCCAGTCTACCCCCGGCC
>JAKAMV010000383.1 GCA_021812735.1 Chloroflexota bacterium
GACGACGAGGTCGCGGCGCTGGTCAGCGGGCGGGCCAGCGACCTGGAGCAGGCCGTCTGCGCGCTGGCGGGCGTCGCGCCGCGCGACGTGCGTCGCCTGCGCTGGTCCCGTCGCGCCCTGCGCGAGACGGCCGCGGGGGCGGCGCGCGAGCCCGCATGAGCACGGCCGACCGACCGCAGGTCCTCTACCTGTGGGGCGACGACGAGTGGGCGATGGACCGCGTCGTGGCGTCCGTCGCCGATGAGCTCGCCCGAGACACCGGCGCCCTGCCGGAGCGCTGGCGGGAGGACGGCAAGGCCGTCACCGCCGACATCATCGCGGGCCGGACGGCCATCGCGCCGATGTTCGGCGGCGGCACCGTGGCGATCGTGGCGAACCCCGCGCCGCTCGTCCGGTCGAGGGAGGCGCGCGAGCGCCTCGGCCGGGTGATCGCGAACGTCGCCCCCGGCAACGCCCTGGTCTTCCTGGAGTTCGACGGCAGCGGCGGCAGGAAGCGCCCCAAGTCGCTCCTGGACCTCGCCGACGACGTCCTGCGGGCCGGGGGCACCGTCCGGCCCTGCCGCGCGCCGTCGGCGTCCGAGCTGCCCGCCTGGATTGGCGGCCGGGCGGCGGCCATCGGGGTCCGGCTCGGCCCGCAGGCGGCCCTGGAGATCGCGAGGCGGATCGGCGGACGCGTCGGGCAGACCGACGTGGACCGCCGCCAGGTGAGCTCGATGGCCGTGGGCGAGCTCGAGAAGCTCGCGCTGTACCGCGGCGCCGAGCCCGTGACCGTCGACGACGTCCAGGCCCTGGTGCCGGAGACCGTCCCCGACTCGCTCTGGGCGCTGACCGACGCCGTGGCGCTCCGCCAGGCCGAGGTCGCGGGGCCCGCCCTGGACCACGCGCTCGAGGCACAGCCGGAGCCGGTGATCGTCACCCTCCTGCACCGGCGCCTGCGCGAGCTGCTCATCGCGGCGGACGCCCGGGCTTCGGGGGCGCGGCCGCCCGAGATCGTGCGGATGGTCGGCGGCAGCCCGAACATGGCCCAGCATCGCGTCGAGCAGTCGGCCCGCTGGACGGTGCCGGAGCTCGAGGCCGCCCTCGACGGCCTGCTCGACCTCGACCGCATGGCGAAACGCGCGGGCGCGGGGGCTGGCACCGACGGCCAGCGCCGCATGGCCTGGATCGCGTGGGTCGCCGAACGGGTCTCGCCCCGCGCGCCCGGACGAGCCGCCGGCGCCCCGGGCCTAGCCCGGGCTGGCTCGTCGCGGCGGTGAGTCGGCCGCGGGCCGTCGGCTGGCGCTCAGTCGGCTGAGGACCAGGCCTGCTCCTGGAGCACGACGTCGCTCTCGATCGCGAACACGCAGCGACCCTCGCCGAGGTCGAGCAGGTCGATCAGGTCGGGGTCGATGTACAGCTGGTTACAGTCCTCGCACAGGCCGCCGGGGATGCCGAAGCACAGCCGCTCGGTCCTGTCGGGCAGCCGGAACGTGGCGTCGAACCGGGTGACGATGAGGCGCCGGCTGCAGTTGGGGCAGCGATCTCGCAGGCCCGACATCAGGGCTTCTCCGGTGGCGCCGGCCCGGGTGGCTGACGACCTGCGGACGATGCTAGGCGCCCGGATCGCGACCGGGAATGGCCCAGCGGTACCGCCTCCATCGGTACCCCACGAACCGGGAGGGCTCCCTGCCGCCAGGCCCGCTACTGGACCCGGAGGACCACGCGGGCCTGATGCCAGTGCTTCTCGAGGCTGTAGTAGTCGCGCTCCGGCGGCGTGAACACGTGGACCACGACCGCGCCGAAGTCCACGAGCACCCAGTGCGACGCGGGCGTGCCCTCCCGCCCGATCGGCCGGATGCCCTCCTCGCGGAGGCCCTCCGCGATGCCGTCGGCGATGGCGTCGATCTGGCGCTCCGAGCCGCCCGAGCAGATGACGAACGCGTCGGCGAGCGAGGTGAGGTCAGCCAGGTCGAGCAGGACGATGTCGGCGGCCTTCTTGTCCTCCGCCAGTTCGACGATCCGGCGCGCCAGGTCCAGCGGCGCGAGGCTCGTCGCCGGGGCGGCGGTGTCGCGGTGCGGCAGGCCGTCCGGACGGGGGGCGGGAGCGGCGGGTTCGGTCACGATGGTCGGCATCCTCCGGTTGGGGGTCATGTGTAGAGGCGGTGCTCGGCGAGGTAGGCGGCGACGGCGTCCGGGACGAGGTAGCGGACCGATCGGCCGGCACGCGCCCTGCGCCGCACAACGCTACCCGAGATGGGCAACAGGGGCCCCGGCAGGAACCTCACCCGCTCCACCGCGCCCGGGAAATGGCGCTCCACCCAGTCGGGCCCCAGCGGGTCGAACCCGCTGCGCGGCACCACGGCCAGCCGGGCGAGGGCGAGGACCCGGCGCGGGTCGCGCCACTCCGGCAACAGCGCGAGGGCCTCGGACGAGAGGATCAGCCACGGCTCCGCGAGGCCCTCGGCGCGCAACGCCTCCAGCGTGTCAACGGTGTAGGACGCACCGCCGCGGCGGACCTCGAGGTCGGACACGGCGAAGGCGGGGTTTCCCGCAATCGCAAGGGTGACCATCGCGAGCCGGTCCCCCGGCGGGGTCACCGGCCGGCCCGGCTTGTGGGGCGGCGAGGCGGCGGGCACGAACAGCACGCGCTCCAGCCCCAGCGCCTCGCGGGCATCCTCCGCGATGGCGAGATGGCCGTGGTGCACCGGATCGAACGTGCCGCCCAGGATGCCCACCGAGCCCGGCACGACGGGCGCCGGGGGCGCGACGGCGGCGCCCGGGTCGTCGGTCACGCGTCGTCCTCGGGCGGATCCCAGGCCAGGGCCACGTCGCCCACGCGGACGTCGTCGCCCGGGCGAACCCCGGCCTTGCGCAGCGCCGCGTCCACCCCGAGCCGCAGGAGCTCCCGCTGGAACCGCTCGGCCGACTCCTCGTTGTCGAAGTTGGTCTGGACGGCCAGCCGCTCGATGCGCTTGCCGCGCACGACGAAACCCGTCTCGTCGCGCTCGACGGTGAAGCCGTCGCCGGCCGCCTCCAGCCGGTGCACGACGACGCCCGCCGGGTCCGGCGGCTCGGCCAGCGTGACGGCGTCGGGGAGCATGGCGCCCACGGCCGCGCGGAGCGCGTCCAGCCCCTCGCCGCTGTCCGCGGAGATGGCGACCGCCTCGCGACCGGCGTCGCGCAGCGCCCGCTCGAAATCGGGCCACGCGGCCTGGGCCGCGGGCAGGTCCATCTTGTTGAACACGACCAGCATCGGCTTGGCGAGCAGGCCCGGGTCGTGCGCCTCGAGCTCGTCGCGGATGACGTCGTGGTCCCACTTCGGGTCCCGCGCCGCGCCGTCCACCACATGGAGCAGGACGCGCGTCCGCTCGACGTGGCGCAGGAACGCGTGGCCGAGGCCGGCGCCGTCCGACGCCCCCTCGATCAGGCCCGGCACGTCGGCGATCGTCGGGCGGCGCCCATCGTCCATGCCCAGGTCCAGCACCCCGAGGTTCGGCTCCAGCGTGGTGAACGGGTACGGCGCGATCTTGGGGCGAGCGGCCGTGAGCGCGGCGAGCAGCGTGGACTTGCCCGCGTTGGGCAGCCCCACCAGGCCCACGTCGGCGATCAGCCGAAGCTCGAGGCGGACCGTGTTCTCCTCGCCGGGCTCGCCGCGCTGGGCGTGGCGCGGCGCCTGGTGGATGGCGGTCGCGAAGTGCACGTTGCCCAGCCCGCCTCGCCCGCCGCGCGCGACCATCGCCTCCTGGCCCACGGCGACGAGGTCCGCGATGAGGGCGCCCGTGGCCTCGTCCACGACGGCCGTGCCCGGCGGCACGAGCAGGTGGAGGTCCTCGCCCGCCTTGCCGTGGCGCTTCTGGCGCTCGCCGGCGCCGCCCGGCGTGGCCGCGAAATGGTGCTTGTAGCGGAAGTCGCGGAGCGTGGTCTGGCCGGCGTCCACCCGCAGGTAGACCGAGCCGCCGCGGCCCCCGTCGCCCCCGTCCGGGCCGCCGCGGGGCACGTGGGCCTCCCGGCGCATGGTGGACGCACCGTCGCCGCCGGCGCCCGCGCGCACGACGATCCGGACTTCATCGAGGAACATGGCTGGCATTCTCGCATGGGCTTGGCGGAGAAACGAGAACGCCCCCGGCGGACCGGGGGCGTCGGGGGCGGGCGCGGGCGGCTAGAGGTAGTTGAGGGGGTTCATCCGCTGGCCGCCGGCCCAGATGGGCCCGATCCACACCTCGAAGTGGAGGTGCGGGCCGGTGGCGTCGCCGCTCTGGCCGATCCGCCCCACCTGCTGACCACGCCCGACGGACTCGCCGTTGCCGACCGTGATCGCGGACATGTGGTTGTAGGTGGTGTACATGTCCCCGCCGTGGCTGATCCACACCTGCCAGCCGCCGCCGTTGTTCTTCCAGCCGGCGAAGATCACCTGCCCGGACGCGGCCGCCACGACGGTGCTGCCGTAGTCGGCGGCGATGTCGATTGCCCAGTGGCCGTAGTGGTAGTACTGGCTGATGTAGTTGTTGCCGCCGATGACGGGCCACGACAGGCGGCCCCCGGTGTAGCTGCCGCCGACGCCTGACGCCACCGTGCTGTTGGTCCGGCTCGTGGACGAGCCGCTGCCCGACGAGGCGGTCGTGGCGGAGGCGACCTTCGTGACCACCGGCTTCGGGGTCGGGATTGGCGCGCCCTTGGCGCCGGGGAGAATCAGCACCTGGCCGACGACGAGGGTCGGGTCGGTCAGCTGGTTGAGGTCCAGGATGCTCTGGGCCGCCACCTTGTACTTCGCCGCGATGGAGGCCAGCGTGTCCGAGGCGCCGACCGTGATGATCAGGCCGTTGGCGGGCGGGACCTTGAGGAGCTGGCCGACATGGAGGTCCGTGATCGCCGTCAGGGTGGACTTGTTGGCCCACCAGATGGTCATCGAGGAGACGTGGAACTGGGCGGCGATCCCGGAGACCGTGTCGCCCTTCTTGACGCGGTACATCTGGATCAGCGCGGAGCCGTCCTCGACCGTCGTGTCGGGCGCGTAGCCGGTGACCAGCGTGCCGTCCGGGGAGATGACGCCGGGGCTCGGCGCCGGCGCGTCACTCGGCGCGGGCAAGGCTGCGCCCGCCGGCAGGGTCAGGGGCTGGAAGCTTGGCGCCTCCGTCTGGAGGCCAATCGCCGCCAGACCGGCGGGTATCGCGCTCGCGTCGATCGAGCGCACGCCGCCGTTGATCGCTAGGCGGGGGCTCGTGGCGCTGCCCTGGGCTGCGCCGACCGAGCCGGCCGGGGTGCTGGGCAGGAGCGTGAGGAGCGAGGCGGCAGCCACCAGGGCCGCGACGATGATCGGGAGGGCGCGCTCGGCCGTGGCAAACGGCCGGACCGCGGAGGCGAGCGCTGCGCTCAGCCTGCCGACGGGGGCGGCGGTGGTGCGACCGGACCGTGGGCCCAGCGCCGCGAGCAGGGTCGCTCGCAGGTGGTGGAGACCGATCGAACGGGACAGGCGGTGGGCGGAGCGCGCGAGAGCGGGCTGACGACCGACGCCGTCGGTGGACTTCTGCAATACGGCCTCCTGGGCGAGGACCTGACGCGGGGCGAGAATTGCCGCCGCCGATCCCCTCGGGTGCTGGTCGTGCACCGAAGCTTTGTGGCCGCCGAAAGCGTCCCTGCGACCAGCTCCGATCGCCCGACCGTAACAGACCGCACCTTGCCCGGTCAAACCGCGCACCCTCGATCAGGGGGTGCCACCCGGACTGTTGACCTAGTCCAAAGAGCCCGAACCTAGGTGAATATCGCAGCGCCTGCGGAGTCGGTGAACGATTCCTAACCTGCCCGCCGTCACGCGCGGGCGGTCGCCACGCGTCGCAGGGCGCCCGCGGCAGGGCGATGGCGCACGCCGGACTGGGAGCGTCTCGCCCTGCCGCGCGCGGTGCCGTCGCGGGCCTTCGCGGGCCCCGTCACACCGTCCTCGCCGTGGCGTGGCGCCTCGCTGGCACCCTCCCCGCGGTTCGCGTCAGTCCAGCGGCCTGTTGAGCGTGCCCAGGAACTGCGCGTTGGTCTCGGTCTTGGCGATCCGGTTGAGGAGCAGCTCGATCCCCTCGTTGGAGCCGACCGCGGACAGCATCCGGCGCATCGTCCACACCAGCTTGAGTGTCCCCTCCTCGAGGAGCAGCTCCTCGCGGCGGGTGCCGGAGCGCTGGACGTCGATGGCCGGGAAGATGCGCTTCTCGGCGAGCTTGCGGTCCAGGATGAGCTCCGAGTTGCCGGTGCCCTTGAACTCCTCGTAGATCACGTCGTCCATGCGCGACCCGGTGTCGACGAGACAGGTCGCGATGATCGTGAGCGAGCCGCCCTCCTCGATCTTCCGCGCGGCGCCGAAGAAGCGCTTGGGCGGGTACAGCGCGATCGGGTCGATGCCGCCCGACAGCGTGCGGCCGCTGGGCGGGAGCGCGAGGTTGTACGCGCGCGCGAGCCGGGTGATCGAGTCCAGCAGGATCACCACGTCCCGGCCGGTCTCCACCTGGCGCTTGGCGATCTCGAGCGCCATCTCCGCGACGTGCGTGTGGTTTTCCGTCGGCTCGTCGAACGTGGAGCTGATGACCTCGCCGTGGACCGAGCGGCGCATGTCCGTGACCTCCTCGGGCCGCTCGCCGATGAGCGCGACCATCAGGAGGATGTCCGGGTAGTTGGCCGTGATCCCGTTGGCGATGCTCTTGAGCAGCATCGTCTTGCCGGCCTTGGGCGGGGAGACGATCAGCGCGCGCTGGCCCTTGCCCAGCGGGTTGACCAGATTGACGAGACGCTGGCTGAGGTTCTTGGGGTCCGACTCCAGATTGATCAGCTCGATCGGGTGGATCGGCGTGAGGTCCTGGAAGACCGGACGGCGCCGGGCGGTGTCGGTGTCCACGCCGTTGACGGTGTCGACGCGGATCAGGCCCCAGTATTTCTCGCCCTCGCGAGGCGCCCGCACCGCGCCGATGACGCGGTCGCCGATCCGGAGGCCGAACCGGCGGACCTGGCTCGAGGAGACGTAGACGTCCTCGGGGCTCGGCAGCAGGCCGTGGCGGCGCATGAAGCCGTAGCCCTCGTCCACGATGTCGAGGATGCCGAAGGCGTAGTCCAGCCCGGCGCGCTCGGTCTGGGCCTGGAGGATGAGGTCAACCAGGTCCTCTGGGCGGTCCACCTTGGCGTCGATCTCGAGGCCCCGGCCGATCTCCCGGAGCTCCTTCACCGACATCTCGCGCAGGTCGCGGAAGTCCAGGTCGTTCCGTTCGCGGGCGGCCTCGATCTCGGCGACCTCGTCCTGCTCGGTCACCGGCAGGCGGCTCGTCTGGGGTCGGCGGCGAGAGCGGCGGTTGCGGCTCGGGCGCTGGTCGGGGCCGTTCGGCATGGAAGGAGGTTCCCTCGGGGGTGCGTGCGACGCGGGTGAGGACCGGTCGGGATGGGCGCGCCACGGGCCGTGCTTCGCGCGGAATCGCGGGAACGTCGCGCGCGACCGGTGGGGGTAGCTGAATCATATGGACGCCGCGCCACGGCGTCAACGTCATCCTTCGCCGCGAGGTTGCGGGGTGGCCGAGCCGGGCGAGCTACCGCGCGGGGCCAGCCGCCCGTCGCGCTACGAGGCGGAGGCCGACTCCGTCGCGCGGTCGTCATCGCCAAGGCCGTGGCCCGCGGGCGTCAGCACCGGATCGGCGCCGTTGCGCAGCGCGAGCGCCGTCGCCACGAAGCCGTGGAACAGCGGGTGCGGGCGCTCCGGCCGGGACTTGAACTCGGGGTGGAACTGACTGGCCACGAACCACGGGTGGTCGCGCAGCTCGACAACCTCCACCAGGCGCCCGTCCGGCGACGTGCCGGACAGGACCATCCCGGCCCCCTCCAGGGTCGCGCGATACCGGTTGTTGACCTCGAACCGGTGCCGGTGCCGCTCGTAGATGACCTCGGTCCCGTACACGGCCCGGGCCTTGGAGCCCGGAGCCAGCTTCGCCGGGTAGAGGCCCAGGCGCATCGTGCCGCCCTTGTCCTCCACCTCCCGCTGGTCGGGCATGAAGTCGATCACGGGGTTCGCGGTGAACATGTCGAACTCGGTGGAGTTGACGTCCTGGCTGCCGAGGGCGTCGCGGGCGAAATCGATGACCGCACACTGCAGGCCGAGGCACAGGCCCAGGTACGGCTTGCCGTGGGTGCGCGCCCAGTGGGCGGCGAGCACCTTGCCCTCGATGCCGCGGTGGCCGAACCCGCCCGGGACCAGCACGCCCGCCGCGCCGGCGAGGATCTCCTCGACGCTGTCGGCGTCCAGCTTCTCGCTGTCCACCCAGCGGACCTTGGCGTCCACGCCGTTCGCCCAGGCAGCGTGACGGAGGGCCTCGGTGACCGACAGGTACGCGTCCGGCAACTCGATGTACTTGCCCACCAGCGCCACCTCGAGCGCGGGCTTGGGCGCCTTGATCCGCTCGACGAGCGCGCGCCAGGACGCGAGGTCCGGGATGGCGTCCGGGTCGCCCAGACCAAGCTCGCGCACGACGCGGCGGCCGAAGCCGAAGGCCTCGAACTGGAGGGGCACTTCGTAGATGGTGCTGGCGGTGGGCGCCGGGATGACCGCCTCCACGTCCACATCCGTGAACAGGGCGATCTTCTCGCGGATCTCGTCGGGCACGTCCGAG
>JAKAMV010000384.1 GCA_021812735.1 Chloroflexota bacterium
CCGATCGTGGCGCTGCCCACCCGGATCACCGTGTCGGCCGGGTGAAACTCCCGGCTGGAGAGCTTGAAGGGCCGCGTGATGGGCGTCACCGACTCCACGCCGGGCAGCGCCGACAGGCGGTTCATCAGGACCTGCTTGCGCGGCCCGACGTCGCCGACGACGGCGATCACGACGCGGTCGGTCCCCGGGCTCTCGTGCGGGTGCAGCCCCTCGGCGAGGACCTGCGCCTTGACGGCGTTGATCTCATCCTCGCCGGCCCCGACGGCCATCACGACGAACATCCGATCGACCCTCTCCCGGCGCCCCACCCGGTCGCCGCTCGTCTCGTCTGCGCCCCTGCGGCGCCGCTCGCAGCGGGATAAACAAAAAGGCAGAGGTCCGAGACCTCTGCCCACCCGGCACGACCTGCCCCGGGTCTCAGGACCCCCGAGCCGTCATGCCGGGCTCTGGTAAAAGTAGAAGCGGTCGCGCATCGTGGCGCGAACAGTACGCGACCCGGCGCGAGCGTGTCAACGACGCGGCGTGCTGGCGCTGGGCGCGGACCGGCGCGAGTTCGGCGACCCGTGAACGGCGGCACACACGACAGCGACGCACGCGACAGCAGCACGAGGGGGTGGGCATGGAGCCATGGTCCCGGCCGCGGGCCGGCCGTCTGGACGAGGCCATCGTGGAGAGCCGCGCCTTGCGCGGAAACCGCCTCGGCGATCCGGCCGACAGGCCGGTCTGGGTCTATCTGCCACCGGCGTACGACGCCGGGCCGGCACGCCGCTTCCCGACGATCTACCTGCTGCAGGGCATGACGGGGCAGATCGACATGTGGCACAACCGGCAGGCCTTCCGGCCCACCGTGCCGGAGTTGGTGGACGCCCTGTTCTCGGGCGCCGACGGAACCGCCGTGGCACCACCCGCCATCGTGGTCTTCGTGGATTGCTGGACGTCGTACGGCGGGAGCCAGTTCCTCGATTCGCCGGCCACCGGCCGGTACCACACGTACCTGTGCGAGGAGGTCGTCCCGTGGGTGGACGCGCACTACCGCACGCTGGCCGAGCGCGACCACCGTGGCGTGACCGGCAAGTCGAGCGGCGGGTACGGTGCGATGGTCACGCCGATGCTGCGCCCCGACCTCTTCGGCGGCCTGGCTTCCCACGCCGGCGACGCGCTGTTCGAGACCTGTTACCTCCAGGAGTTCGGGCCGGCGGCGCGCGCACTGCGCGACCACTACGACGGCTCGTTCGCGCGGTTCTGGCAGGACTTCCGGACGCGCCCAGCCATGTCGCGGCCGTCCGACGGCGTGCTGGTGAATCAGTGGGCGATGGCCGCCTGCTACTCGGCCAATGACGACGGCACCATCCACGTGCCCTTCGACCCGGCCACCGGCCGGCTGGAGCCGGAAACCTGGGGTCGCTGGCTGCGCTGGGACCCGGTGCGGATGGTGCCGCGACACGCAGACGCGGTGCGCGCGCTGCGCGCGATCTACATCGACGCCGGCACCCACGACGAGTACTTCCTGGACCTCGGCGCGGAGGCGTACCGCCGCGCGCTCACCGCGGCCGGTGCCGTCGCGCCGTTCTTCGAACTGTTCGACGCGGGACACGGCTCCATCGAGTACCGCTATCCGGGCGCGATCCGGTACCTCGCCGAGCGACTGCAGCCATGACGTCCCGGTACGTCGACGTCCCAGTGGGGGGCGCGACGCGTCGCGTGCTGGTCGTGGATCCACCCGGACGCCCGTCCGGCATCGTCGTGTGCCTGCACGGCAGCCGATCCGACCCCGCCGGGCAGGTCCGCCTGAGCGGCATGGACCGCCTCGCGGAGGTGGGGCGGGCCGTGGTCGCGTTCCCGCAGGGGAGCGTGCCACTCGGCCGCGGCTGGGGCTGGGACCCGGACGTGGACCTGCCGTTCCTCTCCGCGCTCGTCGACCGGCTGCGCGAGGAACATCCGATGGCCGGACGCGCCTGCGTCGCGGGCATGTCGGGCGGAGCGCGCATGGCGTCGCGGCTCGCCGGCGCTCGGAGCGACGAGATCGGGACCCTCGGCGCCGTCGCCGGCCTCCGACGCCCGGACCGGGCTCCTGGCCGCGCGGTTGCAGTGATCGCGTTCCACGGCACGGCGGACCGGGTCAACCCGTATGGCGGCGGCGGCCGGGACGAGTGGCGCGAGAGCGTGCCTGACGCCGCTCGGGCCTGGGCGATCGCCAACGGCATCTCCACGTCGGCACGCGAATCGGCCGTCGGGCGGTCTCTCTCGTCGACCGCCTACGGTGGCGACGGCGGGCCCGGTGAGGTGGTGCTCTGGACGGTCCGCGGCGGTGGTCACACGTGGCCCGGCAGTCGCATGGGCCTGATCGCGAGGCTCGTGCTCGGCGCGACCACGCGCGAGATCGACGCGACCGCGGAGGTCTGGCGATTTCACGAGCGCCACGCCTGAGGAATCGGCGCGCGGCGATGCGCTCCTCGGGCTGGAGCCCCGCTCGCGTGCCAAGCAGCGCGAACACCGGGGCGAGGTGCAGGTTCGCCCATGCTCACGCGGAGCGGGGCCGTCGGGCGGGCGCCGAACGCGGTGCCATGCGTCGCGCAGACTTTGCCGGTACGCTCCCACCGCGACCTCACTCTCGCACCCTGACCTCAGTGGAGAGCGGCCCGGTGATCTGCACGAACTGTGGAAGCCCGAACGAACCCGGTCGGAAATTCTGCGGCGAGTGCGGCGCGCCGCTCGCCCGGGTCTGTCCCGCCTGCGGGACCTCGAACCCGGCCACGGTCAAGTTCTGCGGCGAGTGCGGCGCGCCCCTGGCCCCGGGCGCATCGCCCCCGGCGCGTCCGGGCGTTCCGGCCGCACCCGGCTCGGCTTTCGTGGCGGCCGTCGCGCCCGCGGCCGAGCGCCGGGTCGTCTCGGTGCTCTTCGCCGACCTCGTCGGGTTCACCGCCCTCTCGGCCGATCGCGATCCCGAGGAGACCCGGGCGATCCTGACCTGCTACTTCGACCTCGCCCGCGACGTCATCGCGCGATACGGCGGGACGGTGGAGAAGTTCATCGGTGACGCGGTGATGGCCGTCTGGGGCGCCCCGACCGCCCACGAGGACGACGCGGAGCGCGCCGTCCGGGCCGGCCTCGAGCTCGTCGACGCCGTGCGCACGCTGGGCCCGTCGCTCACCGCCCGGGCCGGCGTGCTCACCGGTGAGGCCGCGGTCAGCCTGGGCGCGACGAACCAAGGGATGGTCGCCGGCGATCTCGTCAACACGGCTTCCCGCCTCCAGGGCGTCGCGGCGCCCGGTGCAGTCCTCGTCGGGGAGGCGACCCAGCGGGCGGCTTCGAAGGCGATCGCCTTCGAAGAGGTGGGCGAGCAGGCGCTCAGGGGCAAGGTCGCGCCCGTCCCGGCCTGGCGCGCCCTGCGGGTCGCGGCCCGGGTCGGCGGCAGGAACCGCTCGGACACGCTCGAGGCCCCGTTCGTCGGGCGCGAGGACGAGTTCCGGCAGCTCAAGGACCTCTTCCACGCGACGGCCCGCGAGAAGCGAACCCGCCTCGTCTCGGTCATCGGCCCGGCCGGCTTCGGCAAGACCCGTCTCGCCTGGGAGCTGCACAAGTACCTCGACGGCCTCGTCGAGAGGGTCAGGTCACACGATGGGCGCTCGCCGGCGTACGGCGACGGGATCACGTTCTGGGCACTCGGCGAGATGGTCCGGGGCCGGGCGGGATTGAGCGAGACCGACGACGAGCCGACGACCCGGGCGAAGATCGCCGAGACGGTCCGGGAGCACGTCCCCGACGAGGCCGAGCGGCGCTGGATCGAGGCTGCCCTGCTCGCTCTGCTCGGGATCGAGTCAGGCGTCGGGAGCGACCAGCTCTTCGGTGCGTGGCGGACGTTCTTCGAGCGCCTCGCAGCGACCACGCCAGTCGTGATGGTGTTCGAGGATTTCCACAACGCCGACTCGGGCACGATCGACTTCGTCGACCACCTGATGGAGTGGTCGAGGAATCTCCCGATCTTCATCGTCACGCTCGCCCGGCCGGAGCTCCTCGACCGCCGCGAGACGTGGGGAGCGGGCAAGCGCAACTTCACCAGCATCTATCTCGACCCGCTCTCCGAGTCCGCGATGCGCGAGCTTCTCACCGGGCTCGTCCCGGGCCTGCCCGAGTCTGCCGTCAGGGCGATCGTCGCCCGCGCCGACGGCATCCCGCTCTATGCCGTCGAAACCGTCCGGATGCTCCTCGCCGAGGGCCGCCTCGAGCTCCGCGACGGCGTCCACGTCCCGACCGGAGACCTGACAACGCTCGCGGTCCCGGAGACCCTGACTGCGCTCATCGCGTCGCGCCTCGACGGGCTCGGCCCGGCGGATCGCGCGCTCGTCTCCGACGCCGCCGTCATCGGGCAGAGCTTCACCCCCGCCGCGCTGGCCGCCGTGTCGGGGATCGCCGAGCCGACGCTCCAGCCGCGGCTGGCCGGGCTCGTCCGGCGGGAGCTGCTCACGCTCGAGGCCGATCCCCGCAACCCGGAGCGGGGACAGTACGCATTCGTTCAGGCCCTGATCCGCGAGGTCGCCTACAACACGCTCGCCCGCGCCGACCGCAAGACCCGCCATCTCGCCGCCGCGCGGTACTTCGAGAGCCTCGGCATGGACGAGCTCGCGGGGGCGCTCGCCGGCCACTACCTCGCCGCCCGCGAGAACGCGCCCGAGGGACCCGAGCGCGATGCCCTCGCCGCGCAGGCGCGGGTCGCCCTGCGCAGGGCCGCCGAGCGGGCCGCGAGCCTCGGTGCGCATGGGCAGGCGGCGGGGTTCTTCGAGCAGGCCCTGTCGGCCACGACGGACGCGGCCGACAGGGCCGAGTTCCTCGAGCGCGCGGGCGCGGAGGCCTCGGCCGCGGGGCGCCACGAGGCGGCCGAGCGGCATCTCCACGCCGCGCTCGCGCTCCGGCGCGAGCTCGGCGACGCACCGTCGATCGCCGCGGCGACGGCGGCCCTGGGAAACGCGCTGAACCTCGGATATCGGAATGCCGAAGCCATCGCGCTCCTCGAGCCCGCAGTCGCCGAGTTCGCCGACCTCGCTGACCACACGGCGGCCATCGCGCTCGGCGGCCAGCTTGCCCGTGCGCACTTCCTCAACTCGAACCACGAGCGGGCGATCGAGATGGCGGACCACGTCCTCGCCGCCGCCGAGCGTGCCGATCTCCGGGCGCTCGTCGCGGACCTGCTCGTGACGAAGGGGACCGCCCTCGCCGGGATCGGCCGCAGGATCGAGGGGCTGGCGCTGCTCGCGGGCGGCCAGGCGGTCGCCGACGGGTTGGGGCTCGGCCTCGTGTCGGTGCGCGCCGCGGGGAACCGGTCCGACATCGAGGCGCGCGTCGATCCGCGGGCAGCCCTCGAGACGGCGCGCGAGTGCATGGCCACGGCGCGGCGGCTCGGTGCGAGATCCTTTGCGATGACCGGGCTGTCGAACGCGGCCGAGGCTGCCAGCCGGATCGGGGACTGGGCGTGGGCCGCGGCCGAGCTCGATGCCGCGCTGGCGGACGAGGTCGAGGTGGCGGACCGGAGTTCGCTGCTCTCGAACGCGATCGTGCTCGCCGTCCTCCGCGGAGAGCCGGCCGGAGAGCGACTCGCCGAACTGACTCGCCTGGTCGGCGACGCTGCGGATCCACAGATGGCCTCGACTGTCCCCTACGCCGAGGGCTTCGTCGCGTTCTCGGCTCATCGGCTCATCGAGGCGCGGACGGCATGGCAGCGGGAAGCGGCGCTGCTGCCCCAGCACCTGCCCACCGCGGTGGCGCGGGGCGCACGAGCCGCCCTCTGGGCGGGAGACGGGGCCGCGGCGCGGGCCGATCTCGCGACGCTCGAGGCCTCGCCGTTCCACGGTCCCGCGATCGACGCCGACCGGACGACGCTGCGAGCCGGCCTCCTCGCCCTCGAAGGCCGGCGGGCGGAGGCGCTCGCGCTCTATCGCGACGCGCTTCGGGCGTGGCGCGCCCTCGGCCTGCTGTGGGACGAGGCGCTGGCCGGGATCGACATGGCGACGCTCCTCGACCCCGCCGACCCGGAGGTCCGGACTGCCCTGGACCGCTCGCGCGAGATCCTCGTGGAGCTCGGAGCGACGCCGTTCCTCGACCGCCTGGCTGCGCTGGTCGCGCCCGAGCAGGCGGCCGGTACGTCGCCGACCACTCAACCGCAGGTCGACGCACTCCGCAGCACCGAAGAGGCAGCGACCAGCTAGGGCGCCGGTTGCGGGGTCGGTCGAGTGCCTCGATCCGCGGCCAGGCAAGCCGTCAGGGCCGCCGGGCGTGGGCATCGGTGTCATCGAGCCGTTCGCTCGACGCCCGACTCGGCGGGTCACCCTGAGATCAACTGGCGCGCCCGGCGGGACTCGAACCCACGACCTTCAGGTCCGCAACCTGACGCTCTATCCACTGAGCTACGGGCGCACGCAGGAGATGGCGGAGAGGGAGGGATTCGAACCCTCGGAGCAGGTTACCCCACTCAGCGGTTTAGCAAACCGCCGCACTAGGCCTCTATGCGACCTCTCCGCGCGGCCCGGATGATAGCACCCGGACGGGACCGGGCCGCACGAACCCGGGCCGTCCCGGCAGCCCGTCAGTCGGCCGTCACCAGGAGCATCGGCCGGCCCGACCGACCGGCGTACTGGGGCCGCAGTCGTTCGACGTTGTACATGCTCGCGATGTCCACCTTACGCGGTCCGAGCTTCGGATCCGGCAGCGGGCTGTGGGTGAAGGAGCCGCCGAGGATCGAGGTCATGCGCCCCGTCTGTCCCTCCTCGACGAGGTCCATGGCGATGTTGGCGAACGTGATCCCCACGATCGTGTCGACCCCGTCCGGATCGCCGCTGCGCAGGTCGTACGTGAGCTCGCTGGCGACCGCGTCCTCGCCGGTCCGTCGCTTGATCTCGTCGGCCAGTGCCTCGGCGACGTTCACCTTGTGGCGGTGCCCGAAGCTGTCCACGTCGCCGTACTCGGCCAGCGCGCCCCCTTCCCAGATGGCGCCCTCGGCGGTCACCACGATCGAGTAGCGGCTGGGGTTGTTGCGCTTGTCCTCGACCAGCAGGCTGCACAGCAGGTCCAGGTCGTAGCGGGCCTCGGGGATCACGCAGCGGGTCGAGGTGACGTACGCCGTGAGCAGCGCGGTGAACCCGGCGTCCCGTCCGAAGATCCGGAAGACGCCGATCCGCTCGTGCGACCCGAGCGTGGTCCGCTGCCGGTTGATGAGCTCCTTGGCCCGGTCGATGGCGGTGGAGAATCCGATGCAGTACTCGGTGCCCTGGACGTCGTTGTCCATCGTCTTGGGGATCCCGATGAGCGGCACGCCGGCTCCGACGAGCGCGTGCGAGAAGCTCTGCGTGTCGTCTCCGCCGATGGGGATCAGGTAGTCGATGCCCAGGTGCTCGATGTTCTCGAGGACCACGGGAGTCAGGTCGTAGACGCCCTCGGAGACCTCCATCGCGGCCAGGCGATCCGGGGCCACGGTGGACGGGAGCATCGACCGGCCCATCTTGCGCGGGTTGGTGCGCGACGTGTGGAGCCAGGTGCCGCCGGTGCGGTCGATCGTGCGGGTGTTCCGGCGGTCGAGCTTGACCACGTATTCCGGGTCGAGCTCGGGTCCCCGCTTCATGTGGGTGAGCCCCTGCCATCCGCGACGGATGCCGAAGACCTCGTACCCGAGCTCCGACGCGCGGAACGTGACGCTCTTGATGACGGAGTTGAGTCCCGGGACGTCACCACCACCGGTCAGGATCCCGATCCTGTGCGATGTCATGGCGAATCTCTCCTCGTGGGCTGCGGCGCGGCCGATCGCCGTGGTGGGGCGGGACGACTCACCACCGGCGGTCCGACCGAGGGCCATCAGGTCGACTGTGCCGAACCGCATGGTACCGGTGCCGCCGGGCGCCTGTATCATCGCCGGGTGAATTACGAGCTCTTCATGGGCGAAGCCCTCGCCGAGGCCGGGGTCGCCGTCGAACAGGGTGAACCGCCGTGCGCGGCGGTCGCCGTGGTCGACGAGGCGATGGTCGCCCGGTCCCGCGACCGGGTCCGGGAGACCGGCGATCCCACCGCCCACGCCGTGATGGGGGCGATCCGGGAGGCGGCCCGGCGGCTGGGCCGCGACCGGCTGGCGGACGTCACGATCTTCACGACGGTCGAGCCGTGCGCGATGTGCGTGGGTGCGCTGCTGCAGGCCGACGTCGAGACGCTGGTCTTCGCGGCGCCCGACGAGGTCGACGGTGCGGCCGGGGGGGCCATCCAGCTGGCCCAGGGTCCCGGGCTTCGGCGCCGCCTGCGGGTGGTCTCGGGGATCCGGCGCGAGGAAGTCGAGGAGCTTCGCGGCCGCGCGCTGGCGCGTGCCGAGGCCGGGCGAGCCGCCGAGGGCTGAGGCGCAGTCGCCTTTGGTATCCTCTGCCGCGGAGAGGTGTCCGAGTGGTTGATGGTGCCGCTCTCGAAAAGCGGTGTGCGAAAGCACCGTGGGTTCGAATCCCACCCTCTCCGCCACTCGCACCGATCGCCAACGCTCCCGGAGAGGTCGCCTAGTGGCCTAGGGCGCCGCACTGGAAATGCGGTATGGGGCAACCCATCGCGGGTTCAAATCCCGCCCTCTCCGCCATTCCTCCCGC
>JAKAMV010000385.1 GCA_021812735.1 Chloroflexota bacterium
AGGAGTCGCGTCGATCATGCCTGACATCGGACCGATGGAGATCATCCTGGTCCTGGCCATCGCGCTGCTCGTGCTCGGGCCCAGCAAGCTCCCCGAGATCGGGAAGAGCCTCGGCTCGAGTATCCGCGAATTTCGCAAGGCGGCCACGGACGTCCAGGACTCCGTGCGCCTCGACGTGCCGGCACAGCCGCCCGCGACGCCGGTGGCTCCGGCCACCCCCGCCGTCGCGGCTGCGCCCGCGCCCCCCGTGGCGCCCGGTGCACCGGCCAGCGCGGAGACGGCGAGCGAGCGGGCGGCCCTCCCGTCGGCGTCCCCAGCGGCCGGCTCGGGCGAGCCCCAGGCCGGGGCCTGATCGCCGCGCCCAGCAGCCGTTCGCGTGGCTGATCTGGAAGCGGTCCGGCCCGGCGACCTGGCGCTGACGGGCGGCCCGCACGATCCTGCCCCGCCGTCACCGTCCCCCGCGCCGGCCGCGGGTGACGAGGCGGTGATGAGTCTCGTCGACCACCTGGCGGAGCTGCGGCGGCGTCTCTTCATCTCGATCCTGGCGGTCGTGGTCGGGTCCGTGCTGGGCCTCTTCCTGGCCCCGCGGGCGATCGAGATCCTGAAGGCGCCGATTCCAGGGGCCCTCCGCTTCACCGACCTCGGCGGCGCGTTCTTCATCCAGCTCAAGGTCGCGGTGGTGATCGGCGTGGTGCTCGCGATGCCCGTGATCCTGTGGCAGTTCTGGCGGTTCGTGGCGCCTGGGCTGACGCCCGAGGAACGCCGCCTCGCCCGTCCATGGGTGCCGCTCGCGCTCCTCTTCTTCGCGATCGGGGTCGCGGTCGCGTACGTGGTGCTGCCGTTCGCGTCGGCGTTCCTGCTCGGCTTCGCGGTACCCGGCGTCCTGGAACCGCTCATCACCGCCGAGGCCTATTTCGGCTTCGTGACGATGCTCTTCCTGGCGTTCGGGCTCGTCATGGAGTTCCCGATCGTGCTGGTCCTGCTGAGCAAGGTCGGCATCATCACGTCGGAGCGCCTGCGCAAGAACCGGCGCATGGTGATCCTCGCTATCGCGATCTTCGCGGTCGTGGTGACGCCGGGCGGCGATCCGATCAGCCCCAGTGTGCTCGGGGTCGTGATGTACGTGCTCTTCGAGTTCAGCATCTTCCTCGTGCGCTGGACCGGGCGCTGAGGCCCGGCGCAGGGATCCGTCCGTGGCCGAGTCGCAGCACGTCGCGGTGATCACCGGCCTCTCGGGTGCCGGCAAGACCACCACCAGTAAGCTCTTCGAGGATCTCGGCTACACAGTCGTCGACAACCTGCCCGCGGAGTTCTTGCCCGGCCTGGCGGAGCTGGTGGCCCGCGAACCGGCGCGCTTCGAGCGGGTCGCCATCGTCCTCGACGTGCGGGCAGGCGACGCGCCGGCGGCCTTTGCGGAGATGATGGACGCGCTGCAGGCGCGCGGCCTGCGACCCCAGGTCTTCTTCCTGGAGGCCCGGGACGACGTCTTGGTGCGGCGCTTCAGCGAAACTCGCCACCGCCACCCGCTGGGTGGCCAGCGCGGGATCGCCGCGTCGATCGCCCAGGAGCGGCTGGTGCTGGAGCCGCTCCGCGAGTGCGCGGACGTGATCATCGACACCTCCGACCTCTCGGGGCGCGAGCTTCGCGAGCGCATCTTCGGTGCATTGGAGCTCGAGACCGAACCGGACCGCATGACGCTGCAGCTCGTCAGCTTCGGCTACAAGTACGGCCTGCCGATCGAAGCGGACATCGTCTTCGACGTGCGGTTCATGGAGAACCCCTACTACGACCCGGAACTGCGGCCGCTCTCCGGGCTCACGGAGCCTGTGCGCCGGCGCGTGCTGGGGCAGCCAGCCGCGCAGCGTTTTCTGGCGCTAGCGGACGAGTTCTTCGAGTTCGCGATCCCCGCCTACGCGGCGGAGGGCAAGACGCGCCTGACCGTCGCGATCGGCTGCACCGGCGGGTACCATCGTTCCATCGTCATCGCCGAGGAGCTGAAGCGCCGCTGGATGGAGCGCGGCTACGGGACGGTGAGCGTCTGGCATCGTGAGCTCGAGCGGGCATGAGGCGCACGTGAGCGAGGTCGGTCGATCCAGGCGGAACGGGCGGCGGCGGGGTGGACCGACGCTGCGTGGCGGGCGGCTCCGCTACTGGCTGATGCCGGGCATCGGCGTCAAGCGCTGGCTGGCGTTGGTGCTGGCCGGAGAGCTCGCGCTTGCCCTGGCCGGTGCGTTCGTGCTCAAGCAGGTCTACCGCGACATCATCGTGCCGGGACCACTCGCTGGACCGGTCTACGTGCTGACGCTGCAGTTCCTGCCCTACGGCGCACGGGCGATCCCGCTGCTGATCGCCGGCCTCGTGGTTTTCGGCATCGGCGTCGTGCAGCTGACCCGCACGCTCCTGCTGCCCTTCGGGGAGCCGTCTGGCCCGCTGGTCGAGGTGATCTACCAGAAACGCTACCTGGCGCGGGGCCCCCGCATCGTCGCGATCGGCGGCGGCACGGGGCTCTCTGCGCTGCTGCGCGGGCTCAAGGAGCACACCAGCAATATCACTGCGGTGGTGACGGTGGCCGACGACGGCGGCTCGTCCGGCAAGCTGCGCGCGGAGTTCGGGATCGCCCCGATGGGCGACATCCGCAACTGCATCGCCGCCCTTGCGGATGCCGAACCACTGATGACGCGCCTGCTGCAGTACCGCTTTCCCGAGGACGCGGCGTTCGCCCCTGGGCTCGGCGGCCACGCTTTCGGCAATCTGCTCATCGCGGCGATGAGCGCGATCGAAGGGGATTTCGAGGAGGGGGTGCGCCAGTCCAACCGCGTGTTGGCGGTGCGCGGGCAGGTGGTGCCCGCAGCACCGCTCCCGCTCACGCTGCACGCTCGGCTGGCCGATGGGACGGAGCTGCACGGGCAGTCGACGATCGCGCGGGCGCGCGGTATCGAGCGCGTCTGGGTGACACCCGCCGACGTGCACGCGACGGCCGAGGTGCTCGAAGCGATCGCCGACGCCGATTTCATCGTGCTGGGCCCCGGGAGCCTCTACACGAGTCTGCTGCCGAGCTTACTGATCCCCGCGGTGCGGGACGCGGTGGCGGCCTCGCGCGCCCTGCGCTGCTACGTCTGCAACGTCGCCACGCAGGTGGGGGAGACCGAGGGCTATGGATTGGCAGCGCACCTGTCGGCGCTCGAGGCCCACGCGGGGGGCGACCTAGTCGACGTGGTGCTGGCGAACGACGACTTCACGGCGGCACGCCCCGCTGGCGACCGCAGCGAGCCCGTGCGGTTGGACTGGACCGGCGTGCGCGGTGGGCCCGAGCTGGTGACGCGGCCCGTCGTCGACGCCGCCAACGCGCACCGCCACGATTCGGCGCTGCTCGCGGCCGCGCTGATGGCGATCTTCCAGGAGCACGGGCGCGCGCGTCCGCAGCTGCGGGTCGCGAGCACGGCGTGAAGCCAGCCGCGCACCCCGCTTCGGGGACGCCGCCGACCGGTGCCGCGGCGGGGGTCCGACGGGATAGGGCGCGCGCGGCCCATCCCGATCGGGAACTCGTCGCTGCGATCCGCGCCGAGCTCGCGGCGATCGAGCCGACGCGGGCGTGCTGCCGGTCCGCGGAACGCGCCGGGCTCGGGAGCGCCGCGACGGGCGAGGCGCATTCGCCCGCGGTCGCCCGGCTCGCGGTGCGGCTCGGTCCCGGTTCGGGCGGGCCTGAGGCGTTCGCCTGGGATCGGGCCGCCGACCACTGCCGGCTCGCCTGGCTGCGCGGCACCTTCCTCGCCCACGGATCCCTGAGCCTCGGTGTCGCGCGCACGCACCTGGAGTTCGTCGTCGCTCCGTCCGACGCCCCCGAGCTGGCGCGGCGCCTGGCGACCATGGGGCTGCCGGCGGCGGTCCGGCTGCGACGGGGGAGGGGTGTGGTCACCTGGAAGAGCGGCGAGCGGGTGACGGCGTTCCTGCGGGCGGTAGGGGCCGGGTCGTCATTGCTCGAGCTCGAGGCACGCGGCGTGGCCCGTACGCTGCGCGGCGAGCTGAACCGGCTCCTCAACGCCGAGGCGGCGAACCTCGAACGTGCCGTCGGCGCGGCGGCCCGTCAGCTCGATGCGATCGCCCGACTGACGGCCGACGGTCGGTTGGCGCGCGAGCGCGCCATCGTGCGCGCCGTCGCCCGCGCACGCCTGGCGAGCCCAGACGCCACCCTCGGCGAACTGGCGGCGGAGCTGGGCGTGACGCGGTCCGCGGTGCAGCGCGCGCTCGAGCGCATCGAACGTCTGGCACGCCGTCCCGACGCGGTGGACGCCCCATTCGGCCCAGTACAGCAGGGCGCCGCGCCGGGATAATGGTGGCTATGCGACCGATCATCATTGCCGCCAACTGGAAGATGAACACCACGCCGGCCGATGCCGGCACCCTGGCTGCCACGATCGCCGCCGCGACGAACGCCGCCGACGTCGTGCGCGTGATCTGCCCGCCCTATGTCTGCCTGGCGCCGGTCCGTGAGGCGCTGGCCGCTACGGGCGTCGCGGTGGGCGCCCAGAACGTCCACGACAAGGCCGCCGGGGCCTACACCGGCGAGATCAGCGCCGCGATGTTGGCAGGGCTCGCCGACTGGTGCATCGTCGGGCATTCCGAGCGACGTCGGGACCAGTGCGAGACCGACGAGCTGATCGGGCGGAAACTCGCGCGCTGCCTGGAGTCGGGCCTGCGCCCGATCTGGTGCGTCGGGGAGCAGCTCGAGGAGCGCGAAGCAGGCCGCGCCGAGGCAGTCGTCCGTGCACAGGTGGCGCGCGCCCTCTCCGCATCCGGCCTGGGCGGCGGCGAGGGTGCGGCGTCGATCGTCATCGCGTACGAGCCGGTCTGGGCGATCGGGACCGGGCGCACGGCGCGCGGGGCGGATGCCGCTACGATGGCCGAGGCGATCCGGGGGGCGCTCCAGGAGAGCGGGTGGGCGCACGACGCGGCGGAGCGCGTCCCGGTCCTGTACGGGGGCAGCGTCACGGCGGCCAGCATCGCGGAATTCCTGGCCGAACCCGCGATCGACGGCGCGCTGGTCGGCGGGGCGAGCCTGAAGCCGGACGAGATGGCGGGGATCGTCGCGCGTGCCGCAGCGACGGCCGCGGCGAGGCGGGCGGCCGCGCGCTGAGCACAGAACGCGCTTGGCGGTCGTGCGCTCCCGATCGGCCGCCGCTCGCGTCCCGGCCAGCGATGTCGCGGCAACCCCCCACGTGCCAGGGGGTCGAGTCGCCGGTTCGCTCAGGCCTGCGGCGTCGCCCGGCCCTGCGCCGCGACCGCGGCCATCGCCGCCGCCACCCGCTCGGGGTCGCCCAGGTAATAGTGCCGCACCGGACGCAGGTCGCGGTCTAGCTCGTAGACGAGCGGCACCCCGGTCGGGATGTTGAGTCCGACGATTGCGTCGTCGGACATCTGGTCCAGGTACTTGACGAGCGCGCGGAGGCTGTTGCCATGCGCGACGATCAGTACCCGCTCGCCGGTCCGGATCACCGGCGCGATGGTGCCGTGCCAGTAGGGCAGGAAGCGCGCCACGGTGTCCTTCAGCGCCTCGCAGCGCGGCAGATCGGCGGGATCGAGGTCGGCGTAGCGGGGGTCGTGGCCCGGGAACCGCGGGTCGGCGGGGTCGAGCGGCGGGGGCGGCACGTCGTAGCTGCGGCGCCAGAGTCGCACCTGCTCCTCGCCGTACTGCTCCGCGGTCTGCGCCTTGTTGAGGCCCTGGAGGGCGCCGTAATGCCGCTCGTTGAGCCGCCATGACTTCGTCACCGGGATCCACATCCGGTCGAGCTCGTCCTGCACGATCCAGAGCGTTCGGATGGCTCGCTTGAGCACCGAGGTGAATGCGACGTCGAAGACGTACCCGCCGTCGCGCAATAGGCGGCCGGCTTCGTGCGCCTCGGCGAGACCTCGCTCGGACAGGTCGACGTCCGTCCAGCCTGTGTAGAGGTTCTCTCTGTTCCAGGTGCTCTCGCCGTGGCGCAGCAGCAGGACCCGGAAGGCCGCGCCCCCCGCGAGCGGCGGTTCCGGAGCGGAGACGGTGGTGGCGGTGACGTTCTCGTTCATGGGCGCATTATCCCGGCGCAGCCCGTTCGTCGTCGCGGGCCGAATGGGTGGCGGGCTGCCGGCCGTTGCGATGCCCGGCAGGCGCGGTGCGGCTCCCGCGGTTCGGGCAGGCGGGTCTCTGTGTTATCCTTCGGCCCCGCGCGACGCGCTCGCATCGGAGGTCGACGTTCCCTGTGAATCCAATCCTGGCCCTCGCCGAGATCGTCGTCAGCATCGGTCTGATGGCGTCCATCCTGCTGCAGGCTCGCGGCGCGGGGCTGTCGTCGGCGTTCGGCGGCGACTCGGCGGTCTACCGCAGTCGCCGCGGCATCGAGAAACGGCTCTTCCAGTTCACGATCCTGCTGGCCATCCTGTTCGTGGTCTTCTCGCTCACGGTCTTCCGGCTGGTCGGCTGAGCGTCCCGGAGGGTTCGCTCTAGGGATGACCATGACCCGTCGGGACCGGCTCGTGCTGTCGCTGGCGATCGCCGCGCTGGTCGCCATCGCTGGTGCGATGATCGTCCTGCCCCCGCCGGCCGACACGGCTGCGTCCGCGCCTACGACCGCGCCTCCGCCGGCGCCGCGGACCTTTCGGGACGGCGAGGTCGGCACGATCAGCACGCTCGACCCGCTCTTTGCGCGCTCGCGCCCTGAGCTCGATGTCGACGCGCTGCTCTTCAGTGGGCTCACCCGGTTGGGGCCGGACGGGACCGTCGTGCCCGGCCTCGCAGCCAGTTGGTCAGGCAGCCCGGATGGACGCACCTGGACCTTCCACCTGCGCGGTGGCGCGACCTGGCACGACGGCGTGCCCGTGACGGCCGATGACGTGGTCTTCACCGTGCTGACCACGCAGCACCCGGGCTACCACGGCCCGCTCGATGGAGCCTGGCAGGGGGTGACCGTGCAGGAGTTGGACCGACTCGACGTGCGCTTCACGCTCGCGAGCCCGGTCGCTGATTTCCCGCTCGCGGCGCGCAGCCCGATCCTCCCGGCGCACCTGCTCGACAACGTGCCGATCGCCGCGCTCGGTACCACGTCGTTCGAGCTGCATCCGATCGGGAGCGGGCCATACCGGCTCGTCTCGCTCGACCCGTCCGGTGCCGTCCTCGCGCGCGTCGACAACAGTGCCGCCGCCTCCAGCGCGCCGACGCTCCCCGCCGATCCCTCGAGCTGGCAGCCCCCCGCTGACATCCAGCGGATTGAGCTCCGGCTCTTCTCCGACCAGAACGCCCTGGCGGCAGCGTTCGAGGATGGCGCTGTCGACGCGGCCGGCGGCCTTGCGCCTGATCTCGCCACGCGCCTCGCTGCGCTGCCCGGCACCCGCCTCGTGCGGTACCCGCGCAGCGTGCTGACGGCGGTGATGCTCAACTTGCGGTTTGGGCACAATCTGTTCCAGAACCCGCACGTGCGGCGTGCGCTGCTGCTCGCGATCGATCGCGATGCCCTCGTGCGGACCGAGCTCGGTGGGCTCGGCGTGCGAGCCGATACGCTGGTCCCGCCGGCGTCCTGGGCGTTCAACCCCCAGGCGGCGGGCAGAGTCCCCTACGACCGGTCCGCCGCCGCGAAGGAGCTGCTCGCCGCGGGATGGCGGCGCTCGGGCTCGGGGTGGCTGCGTCCGGGCGCCAAGGGCACCGTGTCGGTCGAACTGCTGACCGTCGATGCTGCGACCAACCCGCTCGACTACGCGATCGCCTCGCAGGTGGCGGCCGATTGGCAGGCGCTCGGGCTGCCGGTCCGCTTCACCGTGCTGACCGCCGACCAGGCCGTGAGTGACAAGCTGGTGCCGGGCGTCTACGACGCTGCGGTGGTCGACCTGAACGTGGGCCTCGACGCGGACCTGTATCCGCTGCTCGCCTCCGCGCAGGCCCCGGTGGGCGGCTCGAACCTGAGCGGGTTCCAGTCGGTCAAACTCGACGCATTGCTCGAGGCGGCGCGGGCGTACGCGCCGCCGGCCCAACGGGCATCACGGGTCGCAGCGGTCGAGGCCGACCTCGCCCAGGAGCTGCCGATCCTGCCGCTGGCGTACGCAGACTTCCCGTACGTGGTGCGCGACACGGTGCAGGGGCCGGCGCCGCGGCTCGTCTCGGACCCCGGGGAGCGCTTCTGGGATGTGCTAACATGGCGGCTCGCGAAGCCGGCCGGCCAGTGATCGCCGGACGGGAGCGGGCCGAGGTGGCGGAATAGGTAGACGCGCTAGCTTCAGGAGCTAGTGCCCGCAAGGGCGTATGGGTTCGACTCCCTTCCTCGGTACCACCCTGCCGGACGGTGCTCGCGGTGTTCGTGCCCAGGTGGCGGAATTGGTATACGCGTACGTTTGAGGGGCGTATGACGCAAGTCATCCGGGTTCAAGTCCCGGCCTGGGCACCACCCTCTCGCCAGTGACCCCCACGCGGCGCCTGTACGCGCCGCGTTTCATTTGGCGGGCGGTTAGCTCAGCTGGTCAGAGCGCCTCGCTTACACCGAGGATGCCAGGGGTTCGAGTCCTCTACCGCCCACCACTTCCACCACCTGCCGGGCTGTGGCGCCGGAGTGCA
>JAKAMV010000386.1 GCA_021812735.1 Chloroflexota bacterium
GCAGCCACTCCCGCCGCCCCGCCCCGCGGCACGCCCGCCGCCCCGCCCCGCTATCATGCGGGCGTGCTCCCACCGGAACCAGCGTCCGACCGGCCAGGACGCCGGTCCCGTCTGCTCGTCGTGCTCCTCGTCGCGGCCGCCATCCTGGCCCTCGCCGCGCTGCTTGCGTACCCGTTCCGCACCGAGATCCCGTTCTGGCCCGGCCCCAATCGCCCCACGCCGGTGCCGACCGAGCCGCCCCTGACCCCAGCGCCCATCGCCACCGGCCAGGCGGTCGTGCCCGGTCCGGGCGCCACACCCGAAGAAGCCGCGGACACCATGCCGCTCCACCGGCCCACCTTCCCCTACACCGGATCGCAGCCGTGGCAGATCGCCGTCGCGCCAGACGCCACCCGTGTCCTCGAAGGCTACGCCTCGCGCCCCTCGTACCTGCCGGGCGAGACCCTCCGCCTCGCCGTCTCCACCACCGCCCCCTTCTACGACGTGCAGATCTTCCGTGCCTCCGGCAGCGCGCCGGTCGCCGGGCCGTTCGTGCAGGTCGCCAGCATCGCCGGCCAGCCGGGGCGGTTGCAGCCACCCCCCACGGTCGATCCGGTGACGAAGCTGGTGGCCGCGCGCTGGCGGTACGACGTCGTGTTCGCCATCCCCACGTCGTGGCGCTCGGGGATCTACCTCGTCCGGCTCTCCAGCAGCCAGGGCGTCCAGTCGTACGTCCCGTTCGTCGTCCGCAGCCGGACCGCTCACCGGATCCTCGTCGTCTCGAGCGCCATGAACTGGGAGGCGTACAACCGCTGGGGTGGGTCGAGCGTCTACACGAGCCAGGTGGGCGATCCGTTCCCCGGCGTGCACCGCGCGCTCGGGGTCTCGTTCGACCGGCCCTACGCGAGCGACGGGGGCGCCGGGCAGCTCTTCTTCTTGGAGTTGCCCTTCGTCTCGTGGATTCTGCGCCAGCACCTCGACGTAGCCTTCACGACCGACTACGACCTCTCGCTCGATCCCGACCGGCAGCCGTTGCCCCGCGTGGTCGTCTTCAATGGCCACGACGAGTACTGGGGCGTGCGGCTCTACCAATGGCTGGATCGGCACGTGAACCAGCTCGGTGACGTGGGACTGGCGATGCTCGCGGCCGACACGGGCTACTGGCCGGTGCAGTTCACGCACGAGACGGCCGACGGCCCGCGCGACATGCTCGTCTTCAAGAACGGACCGGTGCCGGCGTCGCTGCTGCCGCCGGGGGAGACGCCCGAGCCGACGGCGAGTGGCGCGCCTGAGGAAACGGCGTCGCCTGCAGGCGAGATCGAGGAGCGCAGCTCGCGGATCCTCTGGACGATCCCCGCGCACGGCCCGTATGTCGGCAGTCTGCCGGATCAGCCGATCTTCGGTGTGCATTACCAGGGAGTCACTACTGCGCTCGGCCGCTACTCGCTGGTCGAGCCTGGTCCGGAGGCGCCAGGTGGATCGGCCAGCGGCGCGCCTGCCAGCTCGGCCTCCGGCGCGGCATCCAGCACCTTCGCGCGGCTCCTCGCGGGCACCGGGCTCGGCCCTGGCGATTCGCTCGGCTTCATCGCGGGCGGCGAGGTCGACGGCGTCAACGCCTCGTCCACCTGGTGGGGCCCGCTCGGTGGCCGCCACGACCATCTCTTCGCCGTTGCCGCGCTCATCCCCGGTCGGACCCCGCAGCTGCGCTGGACGGCTGAAGCGGTCTGGCGCGAGTTGCCGAGCGGCGGGCGGGTCTTCAGCTCAGGCACGTTCTATTGGGGCTGGGCGCTCGACCCGGCATGGGGGAGGGCACACGAGGTCCCGCCGGGGTTCGGTCAGCTGACGCGGAACATCGTGGCGTTTCTCGGCGGGGGATGACGGGGGCGCGTGCCCGCCGCCGCGCTCACAGCCCCGCGACCGTCACCAGCACCAGCACCACCGACATCGCGGCCAAGGCGATCGTGACGCCCCAGCCGAGCGTCAAGTTGATCCTGCCGCTCGCCAGCCGCCCCAGCATCCGCCGGTCCGACGCCAGCAGCATCACGAAGACCAGCACGAACGGTAGCAGGAGCCCGTCGAGCACCTGCGAGAGGAACATCACCTGGATCAGCGGCAGCCCCGGGATCAACACGAAGAGCGCCGCGAACCCGACGAAGAACGCCAGCAACGCGTAGAACGCAGGCGCCTCGCGCCAGCTCCAGTCGACCCCCGCCTCCCAGCCGAACGCCTCGCACGCCGTGTAGGCGCTCGTCAGCGGGACCGTCCCGAGCCCCAGGAGCGAGGCCGCGAGCAGGCCGAGCGCGAAGAGCGTCTCCGCGCCCTTGCCCGCCAGCGGGCCCAACGCTCGCGCCGCGTCGGCCGCGTCGCTGATCACGATGCCGTGCGTCCAGAGCGTCGCCGCGCACGCCACCACGATGAAGCCGGCGACGGCGTTCGTGATCGTCGCCCCGAGCCCCACGTCGATCCGCGAGTACGGCAGATCCTCCGGTCCAAGGCGCTTGTCGACGACATATGCCTGGATGAACGCCTGGCCCCAGGGCGTGATCGTGGTGCCCACGACGCCCACCACCGCCAGCCAATAGGTGGCGGTCAGGTTCCCGTGCGGGATGACCAGGGAAGTGGCCGCCTGGGCCCAGTCAGGCCGCGCCAGGAACGCCGAGATCACGTACGCCAGCGACGTCGCGATCCCGACGGCGACGAAGATGAGCTGGACGCGGCTGAAACTCCCCCGCGAGATCAGCAGGATGACCGCGACGGCCGAGAGTGCCGCGCTCACCGGGATCGGCACACCGAAGAGCGCGAGGGCCGCACCAATCCCCGCGAACTCGGCCACCGTATCGCCGAGGTTCGCGATGAGCATCGTGGCCACGGCGAAGACCGTCCAGCGCACCCCGAACCGGTCGCGGATCAGCCCCGAGAGCCCCTGGCCCGTGGCCAGCCCGAGGCGTGCCCCGATCTCCTGGGTGACGAACAGCACGAGCTGACTCGCCAGCACGACCCAGAGCAGCTGGTAGCCGAACTGGGCGCCGGCCAGCGAGTAGGTGGTGATCCCTCCCGCGTCGTTGTCGGCGAAGCCGCTGATCAGCCCCGGGCCAAGGACGGCGAGGATCGCGAGGCGCCGGAAGCGCATCCAGCGCCCGCCGCGGAGCGAGGAGAGCGCGGCACGGACCCAGCTCACCTCACGAGACCCGGCCGAAGACGCGCGGCAGCCGGCGCTTCCAGGCCGTGGGCAGGACCGTGTCGATGGCGTCGTCGACCGTCACGATCCCGAGGAGGACGCCCTTGTCGTCGACGACCGGCACGGCGAGCAGGTTGTAGCGGGCGACGACCTGCGCGACCTCGTCCTGCGGCGTGAGCGCACTGACCGCGACGGGTTCCTTGTGCATGAACTCACGGACGAGGGTATCCGGCTTGGCGACGATCAGGTCGCGCAGCGAGAGGACGCCGACGAGTCGGCCTTGCGCATCGACGACATACACGTAGTAGATGGTCTCGGCGTCGGGCTCGAGCTCGCGCAGCCGCTCGATCGTCTGGGCTGCGGTCAAGTCTTCGGGGATCGCCACGTACGCGGTCGTCATGATGCCGCCGGCGGTGTCCTCCGGGTAGCCGAGCAGCTCGCGCACCTCGTCGGCCTCGTCGCGTTCCATCAGCGGCAGAATCTCTGCCTTCGACGCCTCGGACAGGTCGGCAATCAGGTCGGCCGCGTCGTCCGGGCTCATCTCCTCGAGGATGTCCGCGGCGCGGGCTGGCTCCAGGTCCTCCAGCACGTCGACCTGGGTCTCGGGCTCCATCTCCTCCATCGCGTCGGCCACCGCCTCGTCGTCGAGGGAGGCGAGGACGCCCGCCCGGTCGCGCGGGGTGAGCTGGTCGATGATCGAGGCGAGGTCGGCCGGGTGCAGTTCACGCAGGCGCTGGTGGGGGACGCGCAGGCGGATCGATGCGATCGAGGTCTCGAGCGGATCGACGTCGTCCCAGTCGATGTAGCGCTCGGGGATGTTCAGGTGGAGGTTGCGCGCGATCGTCCGCCAGGGTCCCTCGATGCCGAGGCGACGAAGCAGGCCCGCCGCCCCCACGTCGACGGCCACCAGGTGCAACTTGCCGTCGATCTCGTCGAGCCGCAGGTCGTTGACACGCACGACCCGCCGCCCGTCGATGTCGACGATCTGCTTGTCCTGGAGGTCCTGGTAGAGGAGGAGCTCGTTGGGACGCTGGCGGAACTTGCCGATGTCGATGGTCGCGGTCGACAGGCGCGCGCCAGTCTCGTCGAAGGTCGCGACGTCCGACCAAGGCACGAAGATCTTGCGTCGTCCGGTCGAGACGACCAGGCCGGTGACCGGCGGGTACCGGTCGCCGATGGCCACGATGAGGTCAGCGACCTTGCCGATCGGCTCGCCTTGGCGATCGCGCACAGGCCGGCCGATCACCTGGCTCAGGTAGAGCTGCATCTGCCACCTCTGTGGGGCGCTGGCCCGACGCCCCCGGGGTGGCGCGCGACGCTGCTAGGCGCTAGCGGCCGCGCGGGGTTCCCGAGGTGGAGCGGACCGGCGCGATGGCCACGGCGCCCGAAGCGCCGCGGCGACTGGGTCCAGGTTCCACGGGGAGTTGGGAGCCTCCGATGCTTGTTCCGCGACGGCGCACACGCTGACGCAGTGCGTTGGGCGCGCACCGTCGGGGTGACGATAGCCCGGGCGTGGTCCGGGTGTCAATCGGCTGTCGCGGGCGTGTGGCTGTTCGCCGGGCGCGAGACTGCGGCCGTCCGGCCCTCGCCCTCTTCCCGCTCTCTTCCCGCTTTCTTCCCGCTGTCTTTCCGCTTTCTTCCCGCTGTCTTTCCGCTGTCTTTCCGCTTTCTTCCCGCTGTCCGCCGACATCGCACGTCATGTGAACCGGCCACGATCACGACCTCCGGCTGGTGGTCCGAGCCCTGACACTCTTTCCGCTGTCTTCCCGCCGTCCGCCCGCTGTCCGCCGACATCGCACGTCATGTGAACGGCGAGGCCCTCCCGCGCGGGGCTGGACGCAAGACGGGCAGGTCGCGCGCCGACGCGGCGCCGTCCAGACTTCGCGCGATTCGAGGCCGAGCAGTGGCCCGGGTTCCGGCCGACGCCGCTCGCGTCCCAGCCGAGCGTGCACTCGGCCCGGCTCGGGCGCTGGCACGCAGCGTGGGTGCGCACCCGAGGCGAGCGTCCACTGACCTGAGCACGACGGACCGCGTGCCTCCGTCGCGCTCCCTCACGCGGCCGAGGTGGTGGCCCCCCGGGTTTCGTCGTGTGGTGAGGTGAGGCCACGTGGGCCGTAGCTCGTGCACTTGACGTGCGAATCCGCGGCCGCGGCGTGGCTCGGGCGCTGGCACGCAGCCTGGCTCGGGCGCCAGCGGCACCGCGGCCGGATGCGCGGCTGGCGCATGGCTCGTGCACTTGACGTGCGAATCCGCGGCCGCGGCGTGGCTCGGGCGCTGGCACGCAGCCTGGCTCGGGCGCTGGCGCGGCGCAGCGCCGGACCTTGTCGAGATCGTGCGGGAGAGTGCCGGTGCTGCTCGGCGAGAAGGGCGCCGCGCCGCTCCACGTGCCCGCTGGCCCGCGACGTCGGCCGAAGCATCGTGCATGGCACCACGCGGCGTGGTAAACGACCAGGAACTGGGCGAACGGGGCGGTTGCCACCAACCTGCGTGGTAAACGACAACAAGAGCGGGGCCGAGCCGGCGCCCAGCGGCCTGGCGCGCGTGGCCGCACAGCGAGGGGGCTGGCGTGGCCGCCCAGCGAGCTGGCGCGCGTGGCGGCCCAGCGAGCTGGCGCGCGTGGCGGCACCGACCCCTCTGGCCGCCAGACCGCTGTCTGCATCGCCACGCAGTACGTTCGTCCTGGTGCATGGCGGTACGATCGGGTGGCCGAGCGGCACAGGGCCGTCGCGTACCTTGAAGGGTGTGGACGGGACGCACCAGAGTGGACCCGTGTCTACGGCGAGGGGCGGGGCGGCCTCTTCGGGCAGCATGTCGGCCGCGACGACGAGCGGGATGGCCGCGCTGTCCGGTGCGGCTGCCGCGACGCAGGGCACCGTAGCCGCGCCGGCGGCTGTGGCGGCCGACGACGCCCTTCTGGCACGTGCAAACGCGGACGCGCCGCCGATCGATGGGGCCCGGTCTGAGCTCTCGACCGCGGCCGCCCCCGACTCGGCCCCCGCCGCCCCCGATCCGGCCTCCGCTGCCGACCACCCGCGAGCCGCCCCCGACCACCCGCGAGCCGCCGCCGCCGCCCCCGATTCGGCCCCCGGTCCAACCCCCCGCGGCGACACCACCGAGCGACTGCGCGCGCTCCTGGACGTCGCGCGCGAGCTCACCCGCACGTTCGACCTGTCGACCATCCTGCGCACCATCGTGCGCTCCGTGAACTGGCTCGTCGGCACCGACCTCGCGATCATCAGCCTGCGCGTCGACGATCAGGTCCTGAGACCCGTCGCCTGGGACGGACTCCCCGCAGACGTTGGATCCCTCGCGCCACTGCCCGCCGCCGCGCCCTTCGTCGCCGACCTGCTCGCCGGACGGACCTGGACCTGCGACGACGCCGCCGAACCACCGGCCGGGCTCGAGCTGGTCGCCTGGAAACACTACGCGGCACACGCGCTCGTACCCCTCATGCGCGACGGCCACGCCGTCGGGCTGCTCGAAGCCGCCTGGCGGGAGCCACACGCCTGGAGCGCCGAGGAGCTGGCGTTCCTGGAGATGATCGCGAGCCAGGCGGCGATCGCGATCCACAACGCCGACGCGGTCGCCGAATCCCACCGCTGGGCGGCGCAGCTCGCCGTCCTGCAGGCATCGATCAGCCGACTCAACCGGCTCAACTCGGTCGAGTCGGTCGGTCGGGCGATCGTGGAGGAGACCCGCCGCATCGTCGATTACCACAACTGCCGCGTCTACCTGCTCCAACCACCGGACCTGCTCGAGCCGATCGCGTCTGGCGGCGAGGTGGGCAGCTACGCTGACATCCCGGCCGACCTGCTGCGGACGAAAGTCGGCGTCGGCTTCACGGGCTGGGTCGCGCAGCACGACGAGCCGCTGGTGCTCGACGACGCGGGAGCCGATCCACGTGGCGCGAGAATCCCCGGCACGCCCGACCTCGCCGAGTCGATGGTGGTCGTGCCCATGCATTTCGACGACCGCGTGATCGGCGTAGTGACGCTCTCGAAGCTCGGCCTGCGCCAGTTCGACAAGCGTGATCTGCACGTGATGAGCATCCTGGCGGACGCCGCCGGGAGTGCCATCGAGAGCGCTCGGGCGTTCGAGGAGGTGCATCGGCGCGAGCGGGAGATGCGCAGCCTCCTCGCGCTCTCGGGCGAGGTGGCCGCCACCCTGGACCCCCAGCGCGCTGCCCACCTGGCCGCCCGGCACATCGCGAACGTCTTCGAGGCGGACAGCGTGGCGATCATCCTCTGGCGTCGGGAGCGCAACGGCATCGCCACGCTGGGCATGTACCCGCAGCCTGAGGGACCCGTGCCAGAGTTCAGGGGCCTCGACGCGCACCCGCTGCTCAAGCGCGTGATGGCCGAGCAGGAGCGCACCGTGGTCCGCACAGACGATCCACTGGCCGATCCCGCCGAGGCAGCGCGGCTGCGCGAGCTCGGGATGGCGATGAGCGTCTTCGTGCCGCTCGTCGCGCAGAATGCCGCGATCGGTCTCCTGCGGCTGCGCTTCGTCGCGCCTCGACCGTTCGACGCGGCGGCGCTCGACTTCGCGCAGGCGATGGCGAACGAAGCGGCCATGGCGCTCGAGAATGCGCGCCTGTACGAGGCGGCACGCGACCTCGCGGACCACGACCCGCTGACGAACTTCTACAACTACCGTTACCTGCACGAACGGCTCGGCGAGGAGCTGCTCCGCGCGAGGCGCGCACGCCGGTCGGTGGGCCTGCTGATGATCGACCTGGACGACTTCAAGCTCGTCAACGACACGCTCGGGCACCGGGTGGGCGACCAGGTCTTGCGGTGGGCCGCCGACCTGATCGGCTCGGCGCTGCGCGAGTCGGATGTGCCGGCGCGCTACGGCGGCGACGAGTTCGCCGTGATCCTGCCGGATGCCGATCGGGTGGCTGCGCGAGCGGTGGCGGCACGCATCGTGGGCGCGTTCCGCGATGCGGCGTTCCAGGTGACCGACCGTCCGCCAGTGTCGATCGGTGCGTCGATCGGGATCGCCTCGTTTCCGGCTGACGCGCACTTGGCGGGGGAGCTGATCGCAGCGGCCGATGCCGACCTGTACCGGGCGAAGCGTGCCGAAGCGGACCGGGCGGCCGGCGACGATCCTGCGCCGGCGCGCCACGACGACTGCGCTGGGGCGAACGCCGAGACCGACCGACCGGCCGACGAGGTGGCCGATGGGGCCGACCGACCGGCTGAGGATGTGGCCGATGGGGCCGACCGACCGGCCGACGACCCCGGGGCTTCGGCCCACAGGCTTCCGGCAGTCTGAGCGGCGAGCGGGACGGGGGGCTGCGGCGGATGGCCACCCTCCGAGACAGTTCGCGAGCGCCGTGGGCGACGGCCCGCGCTCCGGAAGGCGCGGCCGCGACCCGTGCGCAGGCGGGCACGCTGCCGTCGGCGAGGGCCC
>JAKAMV010000387.1 GCA_021812735.1 Chloroflexota bacterium
ATGATGGCGTAGATCACGGGCAGGTCCCAGATCGCCGCCATGTTCAAGGCCTCGGGATACGACCCGCGATTGCTGGCGCCGTCGCCGAAGACCACGACTCCCACGCCGCCATCGCCGGAGAGCCGGTGGGCGAGTCCGATCCCGGTCATCGCGGCGATGCCGCCGCCGACCAGCGGCGACGCGGGAAGGCACCCGATGGACCAGTCGCCGGCGTGGAGAGAGCCGCCGCGGCCGCCCAGCAGGCCGTCCTTGCGCCCGAGCACCTCCGCCAGCATCCGCTTCGGCTCGCAGCCCCGGGCCAGCACGACCCCGTGGTTGCGGTGCGATCCGACGATGTGGTCGCGCTCGTCGAGGGCGATGGTGAGGCCGGCGGCGACCGCCTCCTCGCCGATCGCCGGGTGGATGAACCCGGGGATCATGTTGCGTTGGTACAGCGAGATCATCGCGAGCTCTGTCTCGCGGACCGTCAACATGGTCCGGAGGAGGGCGAGCGCCTTCTGCCGGTCGATTGATCCCATGGAAGAATCCGAGGCGACGGCCGCCACGAGCGCTCCTTTCAGTTCAGGGGGACCAGGTTGATGGCCTCACGGAGGGCCGCGAGGAACCGCGCGGCGTCAACGCCGTCGGCCAGCCGGTGGTCGCAGGTGAGCACAACGGAGAGGACGCCGCTCCCCCCGTCGCTCGGGCGCATCGAGCCCATCGCGAGGGTGACGGCCGTGTCCGGGTAGAGCATGGCCGTGAACCAGTCGACGCCGAAGGGGCCGAGGTTCGAGATGACGAACGTGGGCGCAGCCGAGTTGTCGGCTGGCATGTGGCCCTCCGACAGCGCCTGCTGGGTTTCGCGGCGGCGGGCTCCGAGCGCTGCCGCGCTCTCCCCGGCGCCGACGGTGTAGCTGGGGGCCAGCAGCGCGTCGCCCTGGCGCACGAGGACGCCGACTCTCGGCGTCGTGAACGTCTCCGGCTTCCCGTTTCTCACCAGCGCGTGGCAGGTCGGGTGGTCGGGCAGGACCCGGGCGGCGGCGAGCGCCACCACGTCGACGAGGGACACGCCGGCGGCCTTCATGGCGGCGAGCCGAGAGACCGCGAGGCTTCCGCCCAGCTGAAACGTTGGGGCGGCTGCGGACTTCTCCAGCGTCGACCACGAGGCCATGCGCGCGGCGGAGAAGCCGAGCGGGGCCGTGGTTGGGGCGCCGGCTGATGGCGCGGCCTCAGCCGGCGCCCCCCCTCCTGGCGTGGGCTTCGGGACGGCGGCGATGACGTCGGCCTCGATGACGCGGCCGCCGGTGCCGCTCCCGACGATCGTTGCGAGGTCCACGCCGAGAGCGGCAGCGAGATCCCGGGCGGCGGGGGCGACCTCGGCCTTGGCCGGCGCGCCGATCGGGGTCGGGCGGTCGACTTCACCGTCCACGGCGAGCCGGGCCACCACCGTTCCGGCGAGGACCTCATCCCCTTCGGCGGCGAGCAGCTCCCGGATGACGCCGTCGGCCGGCGCTTCCACGTCGACCGAGGTCTTGTCGGTCTCGAAGGTGAGGATGAGCCCCCCCTTCTGGACTCTCGCGCCAGGTTCGACGTGCCACTCCAGGATCGTCCCGGAGGCCATCGTCAGCGCGATCTTGGGGAGGATGATGTCCATGGTCCGTCCTACCTCGTGACCAGTCCGCCGGAGGCGACAACCGTCTCGCCGGTGATGTACCGGGCGCCCTCCCCCGTCGCGAGCCATGTAACGAGCTCCGCCATCTCGCGAGGATCGGCGGCGCGGCCGAGCGGGATCGACGCGACGGCAGCCTCCAGCCGTCCAGAGGCGGTGTTTGCCTCGGAGGCGACCCAGCCTGGCGCGACCGCGTTGACGCGGATCCGCCGGCCGGCGAGCTCGCGGGCAAGCGCGCGGGTCAACCCGACCACGGCGGCCTTCGACGCCGAGTAGACGAGCTGGTGGTCGGGCGCGACGAAGGCGTCGATCGAAGCGAAGTTCACGATGGCCCCGTCATCGGCCATGAGCGGCACGGTGGCCTGCACGGCCAGCAGCGTGCCGAGGACGTTCGTGTCCATGACGTCCCGGTAGGCCTGGACCGTCAACGTGCTCAGGTCGCTCGTGGGGTAGATGCCCGCCGCATTCACGAGCACGTCCACGGCGCCCGGGAGCTGGGCAACGCGCGCCAGCCCGTCGGCGAGTTCCTCCGGACTCCGGACGTCCGCGTGGACCCAGACGGCCCGCTCATCCTGGATGCGCAGCGGGTCGAGGTCGACGCCGGCGACGGCGAAGCCGTCCTCGAGGAGGCGCTTGGCCGTGGCCTCCCCCATGCCGCTCGAGGCGCCCGTCACGACTGCAAACCGAGTCCGCGGCGAAACTGTCACACAACCGTCCCGTACGAATTGGAAAAAATCTACAATCCGCTGTCAAGCCCTCCTCTCATCTGGGTGCCAGCCTCGCCGGTCTCCACGGCGACGAACGAGGAACCGAGAAGATGCAGGTCGTCGTCCTATGCAAGCCGGTGCCCGACCCCGCCTCGGGCACAGCGCGCATCGGCGGGAACTCGCTGCTCGACCGGGACGCCGCTTCCCTCGTGCTGAACGGGAATGACGAGTACGCGCTGGAGGCGGCCCTCTCGCTCGTGGAGACGCACGGCGGCGAAGTCCGCGTGCTCGCCATGGCGCCGGCCTCCGGCACCGAGGCGGTGCGACGCGCGCTGGCCATGGGTGCTTCCTCTGCGACGGTGGTCGAGGATGAGCTCCTTGCAGGGGCCGACCTGCCAACGACCGCCCGTGTTCTCGCCGCAGCGGCGGCGGCGATGATGCCGCTCGATCTCCTGCTGGTCGGCGTCGACACCTCTGACGGCGCCGCCGGCGTGATCCCCGCGGCCATCGCCGCCAGGCTCGAGCTGCCGCTCCTGCCAAGGGCTGCTGCCATCGAGGTGGCCCCCGACGGGCGGGGTGTCAACGTGCAGAGCGTGACCGCGAAGGGCCAGGACCGCCTGACTGCCCCGATGCCCGCGGTCGTCTCCTGCACCCAGGCGCTCGGCGCGCCTCGCTACCCGTCCCTCAAAGGGGTCATCGGGGCGCGATCCAAGGCCATTCGACGGCTGACGGTGGCGGAACTCGGTCCCGACCTCGTCCACGAGCCAGGCTGGACCACGGAGGTGGTTGCGGTCGGCGATGCTCCCCAAGCCGCGACCGGCCGCAGGATCGTCGTCCCGGCCCCAGATGCCGCACGCATCGCCCTCGAGCTTCTCGCCGAGCGGGGGATTGTCCAGTGACCCCCTCGTTCGTGGCGGTGGCGGAACTCGAGGACGGCCGCCCCACTGAACTCGCTCTTGCCGCAGCGACCGCGGCTCGCGGGTTGGCGGCTGCCGCAGGTGGAACGGCGTGCTGCCTCGTCGTCGCAGCCGAGCCGGCGGACGCCGCAGCCGAGCTGGCGCACTTCGTCCCGGACGTGGTGGCCGTCGCGGACCCGCGGTGCGGCCACGAGACGCAGGCCCCGCTCGTCGTCCAGGCGGCGCTGCAGATGCTCGACCAAGGGGCCAACTATCTCGTCGTCCCCGCTTCGGCGACGGGGCGAGACGTCGTCGGCTACCTCGTTGGCCTGCGAGGGCTTGGGGTGCTGGCAAACGCGGAGGGGGTCGAGTGGGACGGGGCCACGGTTCGTGCCACCGGCGCGCTCCTGGGCGGGGCGCAGGGCTGCACCAGCCCGCTCACGACGGGCACGGGGGCCGTCCTCCTCGCCGCCGGATCGACCACCGCGCAGCCTAGCGGGGCCCAAGGCGGGGTGCGCACGCTCGGCGCGCGGTCGTCCCCGATCCCACCGGTCGCCGTCGTCGCCTCGGTCCTAGACAGCTCGGAAGTCGCCCTCGAGGACGCACGCGTGATCGTGGTTGGGGGGAGGGGCGTGGGCGGGGCCGACGGCTTCCGGCTTGTCAAGGAGATCGCTGACGGCCTCGGCGGAGTCGTCGGGGCAACGCGCGCCGCGGTCGATGCGGGATGGGTCCCGTATGCGCGCCAGATCGGGCAGACCGGGCGGACGGTGCATCCGGACGTCTACCTTGGGCTCGGGGTGTCACTCGCGACGCAGCACCGGATGGGCATGCGCAATTCGGGTACGGTCATCGTGGTCAACACAGACCCTGACGCGCCGGCCGGTGACGTTGCAGACCTCTACATCCAAGTCGATCTGTTCGAGTTCGGGTCAGCGTTCTTGGCCGCCCTACGGGCTCGCGGGTAGCCGCCGGGGGGCTGCGCCTCCCTCCCGCTCGTTCCGGCCGCGAGGGATCGCCCGTTCGCCCGCCGGCGGCCACCACCCCGCGGTGGCGGCGGGCCGGACATCACCTCGCGCGGAAGCCGCCGTCGACGACGAGCTCGGAGCCGGTCATGAAGCTCGCATCGTCGCTCACGAGGAACGCGGCCGCGGCGGCGAGTTCGTCCGGTCTGGCCCTCCTGCCGAGCGGGGTCTCGGGGACAACCCCGCCCTGAGTCTCCTGCTCGTTCATTGGGGTGCTGACGCCACCGGGGACGAGGGCGTTGACCCTGATGCCGAACGGGGCGAGTTCGAGCGCCGCGGTGCGCGTCAGCCCGATCAGGCCGGCCTTGCTAGCGGCGTACGCGGCGTAGCCGGCCGCACCCGACGGCCCGAAGATCGACGCCGTGTTGACGACGGCTCCCCTGTCTGCGCGGCGCATGAGGGGGAGCATCGTCTTGAGGCCGAGGAAGGCGCCGGTCAAGTTGACGGAGAGCAACTTGTTCCATGCCTCGAGGGACTCGCCTTCGACGTCCGCGACGTGCACGACCCCGGCGTTGTTGACCAGGATGTCGAGCCGGCCGAATCGCTCCTCGATGACCCGGAAGGCCGCCTCCCAGTCCTCGGGGTGCGCGACATCGAGGTGCAGGTAGGCCGCGTCGAATCCCTGGGCGCGAAGGCCCGCCGCCACGGCGGCGCCTTCGTCGTCGCGGATGTCCGAGACGAGAACGGACGCCCCCTCGCGTGTGAAGCGGCGTGCGTGCGCTGCGCCCTGGCCGCGGGCGCTCCCGGTGATCAACGCGACGCGCCCACGAAGCCTGCGGCCCGGATCCGTGGTCATGCGGGGACTCCTTCTTCGTGCGCCTGCCATCTCGACGTCCGAAACGGCCCACCCTCATGTCCAGGGCCGGTGGGCCATTGACGCAATGTGTAGATTATCTGCAATCTGCTCTGGCGCCCGCTGGATTGTCTGGAGCCACCTCGCTCCGCGAACCTGGACGCGGCCGTCGGCAGCTCGAGCCAGGCCCGGGGCGGTTGACGCCCCACCGCACGGAACAAGCAGCAGGAAGGGTCGACCGTGAGCGATCGCAACCTCGACGTCGCAGTCGTTGGGGCCGGGATCATGGGGAGCGCGTTGGCGCTCGAGCTGGCCACGAGCGGGCTGAAGGTCCTGCTGCTCGACAGCGTCGCGGTCTGCGCGGGATCGAGCTCCCGCAGCTCCGGCGGTGTCCGTCACCAGTTCGAGCGCGCCGCCAACATCGAGCTTGCCAGCAGGACCATTCAGCGCCTCGAGTCGTTCGAGGAGGACTTCGGCGTCGATCCCTCGTTCAGGCAGATCGGCTACCTGTTCCTCAGCAGCAATGAGCGGACGCTGGAGGTCATGCGCCGGGCCGTCGACCTGCAGCGCTCACTCGGGGTGCCCAGCCACATCCTCGGGCGGGAGGACGTTGGCGAGCTCGTCGCCGGCATCGTGACGGACGACCTGGTCGGCGCCTCGTACTGCCCGAAGGACGGCTTCATCGACCCGCCGACCGTCACCCAGGCCTTCGTCGCAGCGGCGAGAGCGCGCGGGGCGACGATCATGCCCAAGTCTGGCCTCGTCTCGGTGCGCACCGCAGGTGATCGCGCCGTCGAGATCGAGACCGCCACTGGCGAACGATTCGGGATCGGGATCCTGGCGAACACGGCCGGGGTCTGGGCGCCCCGCGTCGCGGCCATGTACGGGGCCACGCTGCCGATCCAGCCTTGGCGTTCCCAGACCTTCATGGTGACCGACACCCCAGACGTCGGGCCCCGCACGCCCATGGTCATCGACTTCGACAACGGGCGGGCCTACTTCCACCCCGAGGGACCCGGGCTGCTGGTCGGGATGGACAACGAGGGGATGGCCGAGCCGGAGTGGGAGCCCCAGCTCGACTGGTCGAAGTTCCCGGACATCGCCGAGGCCATCAGCCGTCGGCTTCCGGCCATCGCAGACGGCAGCGCCGCGTCGGGGTGGGCCGGGTTCCTGGAGCTGACCCCGGACGAGGACCCGATCGTCGGCTGGACGCACCTCGAGAACGTCTACACCGCGGCCGGCTTCTCCGGCCACGGGCTCTCCATCGCACCGGGCCTCGCGGAGCAGGTGGGACGCGAGATCCAAGGGGAGCCCTGCACCGTGGACATCTCGAGTTACCGTCTTGAGCGCTTCGCTCGGGGTGCCCGGCCGGCCGAGGGACTCTCGATGCGGTGACAGGCTACTGCCGGGCTGCAGGACGATCAGAGCGGCTGGAGGATCAGAAGGAGAGACGCGTCGCCGTCGTGACAGGGGCGTCAGGGGGAATTGGCGAGGCGGTCGTTGCCGCCCTGGTGGCACGCGATCATCAGGTGGTGCTGGCGATCAGCCCGGCCCAGGACGCGGCCGCAATACGTGCCCGCTGGGCGGATCAGGCCGGCGACCGCATTGCGGCGGTCCGGGCCGTCGACCTCCAGGACCTAAAGAAGGTCGAGGCGTTCGCCGAGGAGGTGGCGGCGCGGCATCCCCGCGTGGACGCCCTCATCAACTGTGCGGCACGACACGACCGCGCCGGCCTGGCGGAGACGACGGGGGACGACCTCGTCAGGTCATTCACCGTGAACTGCGCCGCCCCCGTCGTCATCACCCGCATCCTCGCCTCCGCCCTCAGGGCGGCAGGCGGGTCGGTCGTGAACGTCTCGTCGATCACCGCCGAGGTGGCGGGACGCAACCGAGTCGCCTACGCCGCGTCGAAGGCCGCGCTCTGCGGCGTCACCCGCGCGCTGGCCCTCGAGCTGGCTCCGGAGGTCCGCGTGAACTGCCTCGTCCCCGGACTCGTGGACACCAAGCTCAACGCGGCGCTCAAGGGGCAGCGGGACCTCTACGACGCCTCACTGGCCCGGATCCCCGCACACCGCCTCGCGCAGCCGGAGGAGGTCGCCGAGACTGTCGTCTTCCTCATCGGCCGCGGCGCGAGCTACATCACCGGCGCCGAACTGGTCGTCGACGGCGGCCTTCTGGCACGCACGCCGTTGCCCGCCGGGGACTAGGCCGATGGGAGGCCGGCGCCGGCCAGACCGACCTGTCGCTTGATGAGGGTCCGCATGAACGACTTGCCCCAAGGCGGAACCGTCGCGCACGCCGGCGCGAGCTATGTCGAGGTGCCGATCGAGGCCTGCCTGGACTTGGCTGAGTCGATCCGTTCGGCGGCCAAGATCTGGCACACGCACGTCCTCTCCCCGGGGTGCGCCTTCAACCCCTACGGCGATCTATACGCCGTCGTCATCGAGGACGACCAGGAGCGGGCGGCGTACATCGCGCCCTCCGTCGAGTTCCCCGAGGTGGACAGGGAGCTCGTCGTGATGCTGCACGGAGAGGACATCCTCGATCCGCGAAAGACGGAGGCGGTCACCGGGGTGAAGGCACCGTCGTCCACGCTTTTGCCGCGGCTCCGCGACCTGGACGCTGTCGGCGTCGCATGGCACCACCACATGAACTTCCCGGCTTGTGCGCTGAGCCCAGCTCCGGGCGCCTGGGTGATCACCGTGGAGGGCGCCGGGGGCGACTCCTTCTTCGAGGCCTTCCCGGACGAGCCGATCGACGTGCTCCGGGAGGTCGAGGTGCTCTACTTCGCCCACCTCGGCAGGCGGTGACCGCGACGAGCGCCGGCCGCTCGGCGTGAACGCCCTCAGCCGGACGCTCACCCGGCGGGACGCTCCCCCACTTCGAGAGCCACCGGATCCGCCACGGCACGGCGACCCTGCTCGCCAATCAGTGAGGTGCCAGGATCCCAGACTGGGCCTCCACCAGCTGGTCCAGTGAGATGATAGACACCCGCGAAGCGCCCCGACGCTCTTGGACACCACATGCCTCGGCCTCGCCGGGACCACTTATGGGCGGAGGCTGGCGCCGGAGCACGAACTCGATCTCGACGACGAGCGACTGGATCGGCCGGCTGGCGGCCCGGAGACGGCCTGAGAGCTCACGTCACGTTCGCACGCACGCCACGGCCGGTTGCCACGACCGGACGGTCCATCCTCCAACCCGCGGATCTGCATTCGCCGTGCGCCCTTTGCATGGCCATCGAAAGTCTGGAACACGTGTGCAGAGCGAAGAAGGCGACCACGCGCAGGGCCTCGACCGGCTTTGCAGCCGCAAGGTGCAAGGTGGGACAGTAGTCGTCGGGACCCGGCCGGTCCGCGTGGAGTGACTCGCCCCGGCCACGCGAGTCCTCCGAGGCGGCCGGGGCGCGCTCGCCGAGCAGGCGGGCCCGCGACCCGCGGTCCGGCGGCGCCTGTGCGGCCGCCCGCGCTCCGTCCGCCTGCC